>NZ_JBIWAL010000046.1:0-33886 GCF_044760045.1 Pseudomonas sp. NPDC098747
TCGAAATAGTGCGTGTAGAGCTTATTCGCGTAGGACATCCAAGACCTTAAACGTCAAATACACATGAGAATTGCAGTCCACGAGTATCCAAACGCAGATCAAAATATCTAAATCAAAAACAATCAAAGATGCGCGTGACGACAGCGTTCTATTGGACAGGCGCAATTTCGACAGGGGTATGGACGCCGAGCACGGCCGGAAACTCCGCCTGCAAGTACATGAGTTTCGGCCCAATCTAAAACCTTGGTGCTCTGAAAGGTTGTCAAAAAAACCTTTCTGTCATCTATTAACTTTTCAACAGGTCTAAGCTGGCATTTAATGGCGCCCGGAATAAGGTAAGCAGGGGGCTATTTCATGGCGCCCCTACGAGGCACAGCGACTTACTCCTCCGCTGCGGCAATCCTTATTACGGGTGAAACTCCAACTCGCCCCGCGCTGCCCCAAACAGCGCGGGGATTTTTTTTGCCCGCTCAAATGGGCTCGCTGAGGGTTGGCAAAGCGGTTGCCCGGCCGCTTTCATGGATGACTTCGTAAAGTACGACGCGCCAACCATCACACCCTACGTCTGGGCCTGCCATGACGGGAGCAGCGCCCGCCGGTTGCATTAAAGCGCGTCCCCTTTACGCCCCTCGGCCATCCATAAGGCGGCGGTCTCGACAATTTCCGTGGTCAGTTGCGTCAACTCGTTGGGCGCCATCAAGCGCTGACAGGCACGGGCCAGCTCCACGCTATCCCGCCAATAACCCTGACTGACCTGCATAAAGCGTTTGGCCGTGGCCCGCTCGACTTTGCCGAACAGCGGTTGCAGGACATAGGCTTGCCCTTCGTCGATGCGGCGCATCCGCGTCAGGTGCAAGGTCTTGGCTCCGATGCGCGAGGCCAGTTGCGCCAGGTATACCCCGGTTTGTGGTGTACGAAACTGGCGGTTCATCAGGTCGGTGCCCATCAGCAGCAAGGCCATGCCGGCTTCGTCGGCGAGAAAGCGCAAGCCTTCCAGTTGCGGCCATTTCAGGTGGTTGGCTTCATCGACGATCACCAGCCGGTTTTTTACATGCGGGCGCAGGCGGGCAATTTGCGTAGCTGCCGTGCCGCCATTCACGTCCAGCCCCAACGCGGCGCACAAATCGATCATCAGGGTTTTGGTCGACATGCCCTGATAGGCGCAGACCCGTACCGCGCCCAACTGCGCCACCAAGTAGTGGGCGATGGTGCTTTTGCCGGTGCCGGGTTTGCCGTCGATCTTGCCGACGCGGTTACTGTCGGCGCTCAGCAGGGTCTGCGCCAACGCCAGCGCTTGTTGCACCGCTTGGGTTTCGATCAAAGCGCTCATTGGTCACCCTCTTGGCCGCTGACCGGCCCCGAGGTTGGTGGCAATGACTCTCGCAAATGTTGTGCATCGAGTGGGCCGAATTCGTCATCGGGCTCGGGATCGCCGAGTGCGGCTAGTAGGGCATTGGGCGGCGTGAGCCATTGCGAGGTGACGCTGGCTGGATGGCGGGGACGAGCAGGCAGAGTGGGCGCTTGCTGGGCTTTGAGCGCCTGCAACATGCTGGACATGCTTGGCGTCAATTCGATGCGCGGGCCTTGCGGTAAGTCCGGGGCGAGGTCCGCCAGCTCGGTACGGCGCAACATGGCCTGTTCCAAATCCAGGCGCACGGTGTTGCCGCGCAAGTCGTGGATATGCCGTTTCAGCAGTTTGTGACGTTGCGCTTGGGCGCGGGCACCCTCAGGACCGAAGAAAGCAAAATGCTGCGCCTCTTCGGCGGCGCAAATCAGCTGGTTATGCTCATCGAAAACAAACAGGTAACGGTCGTCCCACTTGGCGAAGCGGATGCGCAGGCGTTTGCCGTTGTGCGCCACCAGCGTGTCGTTGAAATAGGTTTTGCCGTTCCAGTTGACGTACCCGCCGCCCTGAATCAAACGCGTCTCTTCGGATGAAAAGGCCACGCGCAGTGCCAGCGGGTCGACTTGCGGTGCACCGTCCCAGCCCTCGGCAATGGCCGCACTCAGCGCCTGATTCGGGCTTTGACCCTTGAGGCTGCGGCTGAAGGGTTGAGCGCGGGCATGGTAATACGCCAAGGCCCGGTCAAACGATTGGTGAAAGGCCGCCCAATCCCCCGGATAGGGATGCGGCTCGCGCCCGACGTTGTGGGTCTTCTGACGCATGCGGTTGCCGCCAATCCAGCCGGGCAGCATGCCCAGCACCTGCTGTTCGAGCAAGGCAAACAAGCCTTCGATGGGTTTGGCCTGGGCGTTGTACGGTCGCGCCCGCACCACCGCGGGATAGGGTGACTCGTTCAGGCGGGTGTCCAATGGCGCGCCGGTCAGGCGGCTGAGCTGGGCAAAGCCGCTCATCATGTCCTGCCAGCCGTATTCGGCGCCGTTATCCAGGTACAACTGGCGCGGCAGGCCCCAGGCGCTGCACATGGCAGCAAAGGATTGGGCGACGTGAATCTGTTTAACGCCTTCGCCTTTTTCCAGTTGGATCAAGGTCACGTGCAGGCGCTGGGTGGCCACATCCATCCAGGCAATCGCCCGAGGCATGACCGCCGATCCGTCCTCACGGGTCAGACGAATGTCAATCGGGTGCACATCGCCGACGATGATGTCCATCGGCTTGAGGCCGTCACGGTGGCGCTGTATACGCGGCACCATTCGGTCGAAAAATTGCCGGGCATCCTTGTCGTGCATCGCCAGCAGCGCATAACGCCGGTAGTGTTCCACGTAACTGCGGCTCAGTCGGCAGTCTTCCAGTGTCACCGCCTGCCAACCGGCTTGCAGCGACAGGTCATACAGTGCGGCGCTGCCCAGTTCAGCCACGGTGCGATAGCCCGGTGCGCCAGCGGCCCATAACGAGCGCACTTGTTCGGCCAGTTGTTCGGCGATGCGCTGTTGCGTGTCGAGCGACAAGGGGCAGCGCTTATCCCACTGGCGGGTGATGCCCACCACGCGGCGGCCGGCATCGCGGCGCGGACGGCGCATCAGTGCGGTGAGACCGGCCCGTTCGTAATGAGCGACCCAGGTATAGAGGCTGTCGAGGCTGACCCGGCGACGGCGACCGTCGGGGCGGGCATGCGCCGTGCTAGCCAATTGACGCAGGTGTTCACCGCGTGCACTGGAATGCTTGGGGCAAGCCAAGGCCGGTTGGATCAAGCGCCATTTCCACAAGGCCAGGTCACGGTGTCTGCGGGCTTGGCAATTCTGCGGGTGCGGGGCATCCGGCAACGACAGGTGATGCGAAACGGGCGAAGACGGCGACACCGGCAAGGGAGAGGATTCAAACCACTGGCGGTACAGTCCGGCGGGCAGGCTGTCGACGCGGACCTCGTAGCGCGGCTCGGTTTTAGCATCAGTGCTCGGGATGACGCGTACGTGCAAAGCATGGCCGTGCCACGGTTGGCCGGTGGCGGACTGCGCCAGTATCTCGTGGGAGTGATGGGTGGACAGGTTGAGCAGAGAGGCGAAAGCGGCAGTATCAAGCCACAACGGTGAGGCACAATTTACCGTTGAGGCAAAGGTCGAACAAAGCGCATTAGGAGAAAAAGCGACCGCTGAAGCTGTCATCATATAGTTGAATCCTGTGAGTTCAGGCATATCCCCCCCCTTGACGCCAATCAAGGTGGACGGAACCGTACAAGGTTGGCGTACCGGTCACAGGGCCGGCGCCTCCGAAGAGGCCCCTGCACGGCCCGCCCATTACAGGCTGCCATGCTGCGGGCACAAAAAAACCGCTTCAAGCGGCGGTTGTACCCGCCTGTGATTCAGGGACGCCAATCCCAGGTCGCTGGATTGACAGCGACGGCGCTATTTAACGCGACCTTGGGTTTAGAGGCAAGCATAACCGTCCAAAAATAACGCGGGCTTGACCAGCGCAATCACACCTCACGGCAGCGACTACATCCCCTTTCACCATTTTGGCCATTTCATTTGACGGCTTGGCGGCTTGGCGGCGAGATTTCGTCAGCCATTCCTTGAAACTCAACCCGGTTCAACCCGGTTCAACCCGGATAAACTCGCTTCAGCTCGCATAGGCTCACTTCATCTCATTGCACTCCACCCCGCCTCATTGCACTCCACCCCACTTAAAATTGTTGATTCCGGAATACCTTCAGCCTGATATACCGGAATAATTTAGTCCATCCCACTGTGGGAGCGAGCTTGCTCGCGAAAGAGGCAGATCAATCAAAATAAATGCTGAAGGTGAAATCGCCTTCGCGAGCAAGCTCGCTCCCACAGGGTTCTGCCTTTTTGAAAAAAAGATGTGCGCGAGGCTGTAACGCATCGCCATGTCGTTTCTCTAGAGGGACAAGCAAGCGCACTTCGCTTGTAAAACCCAAGCTGAATCTGGAGAAACACCATGACTGCTACTACCCGCACCCTGTCCGCCACCGCACTGGTTCTGGCCCTTGGTTCTGCGCTGAGCATCGCTAGCGTTTCGACCGCTCAGGCTGCCGACACCAAAATGGAAAAATGCTTCGGCGTGGCCTTGAAAGGCAAGAACGATTGCGCTGCGGGCGCAGGCACCACCTGTGCCGGCACCTCGAAAATGGACTACCAGGCCAACGCATGGAAACTCGTTCCGCAAGGCTCCTGCGTCACCACCGAAAGCAAAACCTCGCCGACCGGTTTCGGTCAGATGACTGAGTTCAAAGCCAAGTCCTGATCTACCGCCTGCCTGAGTGACGATCATGTTCACCACCCACGACCATGCCCTCCCCTGCACTCAGGCAACCCGCTCTGCGCTCCCGCCCCGTGCCGGGCTGGGGCTCAAGACCGGGCACTTTCGCGAAGTGCTCGGTTCGCAGCCGGACATCGGCTTTTTCGAAGTCCACGCCGAAAACTACATGGTCGCCGGCGGCCCGTTTCACCATTTTCTAGGTTTGATTCGCGAGCAATATCCGTTGTCGCTACACGGTGTCGGACTGTCCATTGGGGCCGAAGGGCCACTGGATGTTCAACACTTGCAGCGTCTCGGCGAGCTGATCGAGCGCTATCAACCGCAATCCTTTTCCGAACATCTGGCGTGGTCCAGCCATGGCCCGGTGTTCCTCAATGATCTGTTGCCACTGGCGTATGACAGGCCGACGCTGAACCGCGTTTGCGAGCATATCGACCAGGTGCAGAACACCCTCAAACGCCCCATGCTGCTGGAGAACCCGGCGACGTACCTGGCGTTTCAGCGCTCGACCATCGACGAAGCAGACTTCATTGCCGAAGTGATCCGTCGCAGTGGCTGCGGTTTGCTGCTCGACGTCAACAATGTCTACGTGTCGTGCATCAATCATCAACGCGATCCCCAGGCCTACCTCGATGCATTGCCGCTGCACGCCGTTGGCGAGATTCATCTGGCCGGTTTCGCCGAGGATTGCGACAGCCTCGGCGACCGCTTGCTGATCGACGATCACGGCGCCCCCATCGATCAAGCAGTCTGGACGTTGTATCGCCAAGTGCTGGAACGCATCGGCCCAGTGGCGACATTGATCGAGCGTGACAATCAGGTGCCACCGTTCAGCATTTTGCTGGCCGAGGCGCAGCAGGCCGATGAGTTGTTGCAGCGTGCAAGGCGTTCGGCATGAGCACTCAAGCCGCTTTCTGCGCCGCGCTGCTCAACGTTGGCCTGCCCTGCCCCGAAGGCTTGTGCAGTGCCAACGGCGCCGATCCTGCGAGCCGTTTCGCGGTGTATCGCAACAACGTGCAGAGTTCGTTGATCAATGCGCTGGCGGACAGTTACCCGGTGGTCATGCAATTGGTTGGCGAGGAGTTCTTCCGCGCCATGGCGGCCAATTTCGTCCAGAGCCAGCCGCCGCGAAGTCCGCTAATGAGTCGCTACGGCGAAGATTTTGCGGATTTCATTGCAGGGTTTGAACCGGCCTCCAGCGTGCCCTATCTGGCCGACGTGGCGCGCCTTGAACACCTGCGCACTTGCGCCTACCACGCCGCCGATGCCGACCCGGTGCGCCCGGAGCAGATCACCGCGGCACTGAGCGCTCCGCAGGCCTTGAGCGAACTGCGTTTCGAACTGCATCCGTCCCTGCACCTGCTTGATTGCGCCTATGCCGTGGTTGCTATCTGGGCGGCGCATCAGCAGGAGGCAACACTTGCCGGCATCGACCTCACCCGAGAACAACACGCACTAGTACTGCGCAACGGCCTGGAGGTTGAAGTGTTTGCGCTTGAACCCGGCGCCAGCACATTCATTCGCCATTTGATCGAAGGCCAGCCACTGCTGGCGGCGGCAGAAAACAGCCCGCAATTCGATCTGGCCCAAACCCTCGGTCTGCTGATCGCGCACAACGCCATCACTCATCTGAATTTCAAGGAACAGCCATGAATAACCTGATCATTCGCGCCATCGCGCTGCTGGAAAAAATCCCCCACAGCCTGATCGCCTTTCTTGCACGCTTTTCGATTGCGGCGGTGTTCTGGAAATCCGGGCAGACCAAGATCGAAGGCCTGGCCATCGATCTGATCGACGGCACCTTACAGTTGGGCTGGCCGCGCCTGGCCGACTCGACGATTCCGCTGTTCGAAAGCGAGTACCACGTGCCGCTGCTGTCACCAGAAATCGCCGCGCACATGGCGGCGTTTGCTGAGCATTTCTTCCCTGTTCTGATCCTGATTGGCTTCGCTACACGCTTTTCGGCGTTGGCGCTGCTGGGCATGACCCTGACCATTCAGTTGTTTGTGTACCCGGATGCCTACCCGACTCACGGCACCTGGGCGGCGGTGTTGCTGTTCCTGATGGCACGCGGCCCGGGCAGACTGTCGATCGATCATCTGATTGCCCGACGGTTTGCGCGTTAAACAAATCTATGTGGGAGCGAGCTTGCTCACGAATACGGTTTCACATTCAGCAAATTTTTTACCCGACACACCGCCTTCGCGAGCAAGCTCGCTCCCACAGGGGTAGGTGTAATGACCTGATCAGCGCTGAAGTCTGTCCAACGCCTCGCCGCTGCGCTTGAACCAGCCGATCAGGTAATCCGCCAATACCTGCGTGCGTTTCGGCAATCCGCCCTGATACGGATGCACCAGATACATCGGCATGCGCCGGGTCTGGTAGTCGCGCAGGAGCCAGCGCAACCGGCCGTCAGCCAATTCAGCTTGCAGGAGGTACGAAGGCAGTCGGGCGATGCCGGCGCCGGTGAGCGCGGCTTTCTTGAGCAGGTTGTAATGGTTGCTGGCGAACGGCCCCGACACCCGTACCCGCAGCAACTCGTGTTGCTGGTGGTACAACCATTCTTCGCGACCACTGTAGTGACTGTTGAGCAGACAACGGTGTTCGGCCAGCGCCTGGGGCGTCAGTGGCTCGCCAAAGCGCTCGAGATAGTCGGGACTGGCGCACGTCATTTCCTGCCAGGCCAGCAGCGGTTTGGCCACCAGTCGCTCGTCATTGGCCACCTCGCTGCGAATCGCCAGGTCAAAACCATCCCGCGAAAGATCGCGATAACTGTTGTTCAGTTCCAGCTCGATCTGCACCTCGGGGTATTGCTGCGAGAAATCCAGCAGCAGACCGTCGAAGAAGGTTTCCCCCAGCGAAACCGGAACCGTCATACGCACCGGGCCGGCCATGTCGTCCTTCAACCGCGCCAATGCCTGACGCGCCCTTTCCACCTGGACTACAAGTGCCTGCGCCTGTGGCAACAATGCCGCACCGGCGGCGGTCAGGCTCAAGCGTCGGGTCGTACGCTGTAGCAGGACCACGGAAAACCGCGCTTCCAGTTGACTGATGCGCTTGGACAACTGGCCCTTGCTACAACCCAGTTGCTGCGCTGCCAAGGTGAAACTGCCGGCCTCGATCAACACGGCAAACGCGGCCAGATCATCCATTTCGCTCATGGATTGTTTCCATTTGAAAACCAAAGGTTGCCAATTAGCACGTTTATTCGCAGGAAAAACCACTCTAGATTGAAACCTCGTTCAATCACTTGAGGCACAGCACGATGAAAATTCTGTTGATAGGCGCTGGCGGCACCATCGGTTCGGCGGTGGATAAAGAATTGTCGCAACGCCACGAGGTCATTCGTATCGGTCGTACCAGCGGTGATTTTCACGTCGATATCAGCGACAGCGCGTCGATCCGCAAGCTGTTCGAACAGACTGGCAAGTTCGATGCACTGGTCTGCGCCGCTGGCAACGTGACATTCGCCCCGCTGGGTGAGATGAGTGAAGACAGCTTCGCACTGGGCCTCAAAGACAAACTGATGGGCCAAGTCAACCTGCTGTTGATCGGCCGAGAATTCGCCAATGACGGTGCCTCTTTCACCTTTACAACCGGCGTACTCAGCCACGATCCGATTCGCAGTGGCGCCTCGGCTGCATTGGTCAACGGGGCCCTCGACAGCTTCGTGCGTGCCGCCGCCATCGAACTGCCGCGCGGTTTGCGGGTGAACTCGATCAGCCCGACCGTTCTGCTGGAAGCCATGGGCAGCTACGCCCCGTATTTCCGTGGCTACAAGCCGGTTCCTGCGGCGGATGTGGCGTTGGCCTACGCCAAGAGTGTTGAAGGCCTGCAAACCGGTCAGACGTTTCGCGTCGGTTGAAGATCAAAAGATCGCAGCCTTCGGCAGCTCCTACACGAGAATATGCGTTTCCCTGTAGGCGCTTTTTGCATTTGACTGACAGGCTGCGTAACGTGGCGGCACTTGTCTGGAGAGTCGAAGATGCGTGTTGCCCGTTCGTTAGTCCTTGTTGCCCTGTTGCCGTTGTTCGCCGCGTGCCAGTTGTTCGATGGCCAGCGTGAAAGTGCCTCGCATGTGGGGCAGACGCGGATGCAGGGGCAACTGACCGCTGCCGACGGCAAACTGGTGTTCCAGCCGTGTCAGGATCAACGTCAATACGTGGTCAACGACATCGGCGGCACCAGCGTTCTGCAAGAAGCCGCCACCCTCGCCGATGAACAAGGCAAGCTGTTCGCCGACGTGCGCGGCAAGGTCGCCGGTGACCGACTCGATCTGACTCAGTTGTATCGCGTCGAGCGTTCCGGCACTGTCTGCGACGATCCTAATTTCAAACTATTGATCCTGCGTGCTGCCGGTCATGGCCCGGAATGGAACGTCAAGGTCAGCGGCAAAGGCATGGTCATCGACCGCGACGGTCAGCCACCCCTCGCCGTGCCTTATGTTGAAGAACAACTGGGCGATGGCCGCTTCAATCTGAGCAGTGAAGCCAACAATCAGCGCATCGAATTGTGGGTCGCACCGCAGCGCTGCGTCGACAGCAGTACTGGCAGCGTGCAGCACATGAGCGCCGAGTTGCGTATCGACGGCCAGGTGCAGCGCGGCTGCGGGTATTTCGGCGGATCGCGTAACGACTGAGTGTTTTAGCCTCACCGGATCCGGCCTTTGCGGCTTATAATCTCGGCCTTCAAACGCCCTGGCGCAGTTGTGCGCCCCGCGAACCCGGATCCTCGCCATGTTACGAATCACTGAACTCAAGCTGCCAATCGACCATCCCGAAGAAGACCTGCGCGTTGCCATCGTGCAGCGTCTGGGCATCGCCAGCGATGACTTGCTCGATTTCACCTTGTTCAAGCGCAGCTACGACGCGCGCAAAAAGTCCTCCGAACTCTGCTTCATCTACACCATCGACCTCAACGTAAGCGACGAGGCCAAAGTGTTGGGCAAGTTCGCCGACGACCGTAACGTCAACGTGGCGCCGGATGTCAGCTACAAATTCGTCGGCCAGGCGCCGGGCGATCTGAGCCAGCGCCCGATCGTGGTCGGTTTTGGCCCCTGCGGAATTTTCGCCGGCCTGCTGCTGGCGCAAATGGGTTTCAGGCCGATCGTTCTGGAGCGCGGCACCGAAGTGCGCCAGCGCACCAAGGACACCTGGGGCCTGTGGCGTAAAAGCGTGCTCAACCCCGAGTCCAACGTGCAGTTCGGCGAAGGCGGCGCGGGGACATTCTCCGACGGCAAGCTGTACAGCCAGATCAAGGATCCGAAGTTCCTTGGCCGCAAAGTCCTGCATGAGTTCGTCAAGGCCGGCGCGCCGGAAGAAATCCTCTACGTCAGCAAGCCGCACATCGGTACGTTCCGTCTGACCGGCATGGTTGAAAACATGCGCGAGCAGATCCGCGAACTGGGCGGCGAAGTGCGCTTCCAGGAGCGCGTCAGCGACGTGTTCATCGAAGACGGCCAAGTGGTCGGTGTGCAACTGGCCAGCGGCGAAACCCTGCATTCGAAACACGTGGTTCTGGCCCTCGGCCACAGCGCCCGCGACACCTTCCGCATGCTCCACAGCCGTGGCGTGTTCATGGAGGCCAAGCCTTTCTCGGTAGGTTTCCGTATCGAACACCCGCAATCGCTGATCGACCGTGCGCGCCTTGGCAAATACGCCGGCCACCCCAAGTTGGGAGCCGCCGACTACAAACTGGTGCACCACGCCAAGAACGGCCGCTCGGTCTACAGCTTCTGCATGTGCCCGGGCGGCACCGTGGTGGCGGCGACTTCCGAGCCTAACCGAGTGGTTACCAACGGCATGAGCCAGTACTCGCGTAACGAGCGCAACGCCAACTCCGGCATCGTTGTCGGCATCACCCCGGAAGTCGATTATCCGGGCGGCCCGCTGGCCGGGATCGAGTTGCAGGAACGCCTGGAATCCCATGCGTTCATTCTCGGCGGCAGCGATTACAAGGCGCCGGCGCAACTGGTGGGCGACTTTATCAACGACATTCCTTCGACCGAACTGGGTGAAGTCGAGCCGTCGTACAAGCCGGGGGTCGCGCTGGGTGATCTGTCGCTGGCGCTGCCGGACTTCGCTATTGAAGCGATCCGTGAAGCCTTGCCGGCGTTCGAGAAGCAGATTCGCGGTTACTCGCTGCACGATGCGGTATTAACCGGGATCGAAACGCGCACCTCTTCGCCACTGCGCATCACGCGCAACGAAACGCTGCAGAGCATGAACGTCAAGGGCCTGTTCCCGGCCGGTGAAGGCGCGGGCTATGCGGGCGGGATTCTTTCGGCGGGTGTCGACGGGATTCGGATTGCTGAAGCTGTGGCTCGGGACATTCTGGGCCTGGATGCCTGACGCGTAAAACCTGCAACACATAAAACCCTGTGGGAGCGAGCTTGCTCGCGAAAGCGATATTTCATTCAACGATGATATTGAATGAGATGACGCCTTCGCGAGCAAGCTCGCTCCCACATTGGTTTTTGCGTTTCTTCAGATGTTGGCGCGCAGCACTGAAGTCGGCAGCGCCTCACCGCGTTCGGCACTCGCCGCCACTGCCTCGATCAACCCGCTCAACTCATACCCCTGCGCCTTGAGCCATTGCTGATCGTAATAGGTGTCGGCGTAACGCTCGCCGCCATCGCACAGAATTGCCACGATCGAACCCGACTCCCCCGCCGCTTTCATCTGCTGCGCTGCCATCAACGCGCCGATCAGGTTGGTCCCGCTCGACCCACCAACGTGCCGTCCCAGCCGCTGCGCCAAATAGTGCATGGCCGCCAGTGACAAGGCGTCCGGCACCTTGACCATCGCATCGATCACCTTGGGCAGGAACGACGCCTCCACCCGTGGCCGGCCGATGCCTTCGATCCGCGAACCGCATTCCAGGCGCAGGCTGGCGTCGCCAGTCTGGTAGTAATCGAAGAACACCGAACGTTCGGCGTCCGCGCACAACACGCGGGTGCAGTGCTGGCGATAGCGCACGTAACGGCCGAGGGTTGCGGTGGTACCGCCGGTGCCAGGGCTGGAGATCAACCAGCTCGGCTCGGGATGCTGCTCGTAGCGCATCTGCTGGAAGATCGATTCGGCGATGTTGTTGTTCGCCCGCCAGTCGGTGGCGCGCTCGGCATAGGTGAACTGGTCGATGAAGTGGCCGCCGTGCTCGCGCGCCAGGCGTTCGGATTCGGCGTATATCTGCGTCGGATCTTTCACCAGATGGCTTTGCCCACCGTAGAAAGCGATCTGGGCAATTTTCTCTTTGGAGGTGGTCGCCGGCATCACCGCAATGAACGGCAGCCCCAGCATGCGCGCGAAATACGCTTCGGAAATCGCCGTCGAACCGCTGGACGCTTCAATCACCGGCGCACCGGGTTTGAGCCAGCCGTTACACAGTGCATACAGGAACAGCGAACGGGCCAGCCGATGCTTGAGGCTGCCGGTCGGATGACTGGATTCGTCTTTGAAGTACAACTCGATGCCCGCAAAACCCGGCAGCGGCAAGGGGATCAGGTGGGTGTCGGCGCTGCGCTGGAAATCCGCTTCAATGATGCGGATGGCTTCGCGGGCCCACTGTCGGTTGTCGCTCATGGTCAGGGTTCTCGGTCGAATCGGGCAGGAGTTCAGCCTCCTCGAAGGCTCTTGCGCAAGCTTAGGAAAATTCCTGCATCGCGCACAGATACAGCTGAGTCTCAATGTGTCAGGCAACTGCTAGGCTGACCTTGGCTTTGCAGCAAACAGCGTCGTAACGACATATAACAAAAAAGAATATAACTTTTGTTTTAACAACTAACGGTACGGGTTAGGGTGTTCCACCTTTTTGACTTATCGATGGAGAGCGACCTTGCCTCTGCGTAGCACTTTCACGCGTTTCTTTCAGTTGGAAGCTGCCAGCGGTCTATTACTGATCGCCGCGGCCATCCTCGCTTTGATTATCAACAACTCACAGCTGTCGTGGCTGTACACCGGCCTGCTCGATACCCCAGTGGTGGCGCAGATCGGTGCGTTGAAAATCGCCAAACCCTTGCTGCTGTGGATCAACGACGGCTTGATGGCGCTGTTCTTCCTGCTGATCGGCCTGGAAGTGAAGCGCGAGGTGCTCGACGGTCAGTTGTCCAGGCCATCGCAGCTCGTTCTGCCCGGCGCGGCCGCTATTGGCGGCATGCTGGTGCCAGCGCTGATCTACTGGTTCCTCAACCGCGACAACCCTGCGGCCCTCGACGGCTGGGCGATTCCGACTGCCACCGACATCGCCTTCGCCCTCGGCGTGCTGGCCCTGCTTGGCAAGCGCGTACCGGTGTCGTTGAAGCTGTTCCTGATGACCCTGGCGATTATCGATGACCTCGGCGCCATCGTGATCATTGCGATCTTCTACTCAGGCGATCTCTCGACCCTGTCGTTGGGTCTGGCAGCGGCGTGCATCGCGGCGTTGGTGGCGATGAACCGCCTCGGCGTGGTCAAGCTTGGCCCGTACATGATCATCGGCTTGATCCTGTGGGTGTGCGTCCTCAAGAGCGGTGTGCACGCGACATTGGCCGGCGTAACCCTGGCCTTCTGTATCCCGCTGCGCACGAAAAACGCCGAACCTTCGCCGCTGCTGACCCTCGAACACGCGCTGCATCCATGGGTCGCCTACGGCATCCTGCCACTGTTCGCATTCGCCAACGCTGGCCTGTCGCTGAGTGGCGTCACCGTCGAAAGCTTCACCCACGACGTTCCCATGGGCATTGCCGTGGGCCTGTTGCTGGGCAAGACCGTCGGCGTGTTCGGCCTGACCTGGCTGGCCGTGAAGATCGGCATCGCCGCCCTGCCCCAAGGCGCCAACTGGGGTCAGGTGCTGGGGGTCGCGATTCTTTGCGGGATCGGCTTCACCATGAGCCTGTTTGTCGGTTCGCTGGCCTTCGTTCCCGGTGCCAGCGAGTACGCGGGCATGGACCGGATGGGCATTCTGACCGGCTCGCTGTTCGCTGCGTTGATTGGTTATGCGGTGACGGCGGCGGCAAGTCGCAAGAGCACGATACAAAGCGCCTGAGATGCACATTTCTACAAAAAACCAGAGCCCCTCTATACGGAGGGGCTTGGCTCTGAACCCGGCAAGTGTGCTATATCTTTCGTAGAAGCCAGCACTCTCTCGACACAGTTATCTGGAGTCATCCATGTCACGTAAAGCAGAAAAACGCCCAATGACGGACGATCAGATTTCCGTACAGGAGTCTCGGATTCCGGCCATCGCTCTGAAGGCATTCAGCAACGCCTATAAAATGGCGCTCGCCAATGGTGCCGCGGTGCTTGTTGCAAAAGATGGTCAATTGCTTGAGGTAACAGACAAGAGCTCCGTTGTCTTGCGCTCAATTGGCAACTACGGGAACTTGAAAAGCGGCACTCGCCTGCATATCAACAAACCCTCAAAACAGGTTAATTCTTGAGCACACCGAGAATACGGATATTTGCAGGCCCCAACGGGTCAGGAAAAAGTACTTTCAATCGACTGGTTCCTGCGCATTTGCTGGGAAACTATATAAACCCTGATGACATAGAACGCTCAATCAAAGATACGGGGTATTTTGACTTCACCTCTTATCGTATCGAAGGTCATAAAGACGGTATTTTTGAGTTTTTCCGAGAGCATCCCCTTCTCCAGAAATCGCCACATTCGCTAGCAAAGCTCGACTCCCTCAAGATTGATGGTGAACGCCTAAGCTTTTCAAACACTGAAATCGACTCCTACGTCGCATCAGCGCTTTCCGATTTCATACGCAGATCATTGATCAAAGAACGCATTAGTTTTACGTTCGAAACCGTCATGTCCTCCTCAGACAAAGTCCGCCTGCTCGCAGAAGCCCATCAGTCCGGTTACAGGGTGTATGTTTATTACGTCGCTACCGCCGATCCTCAGATCAACATTGCCAGGGTTGCCTATCGTGTGTCTCAAGGCGGGCACAGCGTTCCTCCTGAAAAAATAGAAGCACGGTACTGGAGGTCTCTTGAGCTTCTCTCTGAAGCCATTCTTGCATCCAACAGAGCGTATATTTTTGATAACTCGGACGAAGGTAGTGAGGGATTGACGCAAATAGCGGAGATCACTGATGGCGAGCTAATTGAAATCAAATCAGACATCCAGCCACCTTGGTTCAAAGAGTACGTGCTCGATAAATTGGTGTAGTCGAACAATCCCCACGCTTTTACCGACTCGTCCTACAGCCACAACTTTCCTGCTTCGTTAACGTCGTGCAGCCCTTTCCGAGGGGCTGTCGATGGATGAACGAAAGGACGATCAGTGGCTCGCAACAAGGACATTCCCCGGGTTTCCAACCCACCGGCGGGCGACGGACATCACGTCACTTACCGCTACATGACAGCCAGCGAACTGGCCGAACGCGACGCCAGACAAAACGCTTATGACGCCATGTTGGCGCGCCAGGATGCTTTTGAGCGTAGCCGTGAAGTTGCCGCCAAAAAGCCTGAGCCCATCCTCGCCGGCTGCGTATTCGCCAAGTCCTGCAAATTGCCGGACGCGATTATTGATTATTCGAATCCTTCCGGGATGGTGCCGACCGATAGCCTGAAGGATTACGGGATTCGGGGGTCAGGCCGGTTTATATTGTTATCAATTCTCGAACTGGGGATCACGAATACTATCCGCCGCCCGACTGACTACCAGCCTTCCCTGATGCGAAAGTAGTGGGTCGTAAAACAGCCGTGCAAGGGGGCGGTGCGAAACGCAAAAGATGGAAAACAGCAAAAGGACTTATTCTTGAATGGGACTCTATGCATGGTGCTGTAGAAAAGTACGACGCAAGGGGAAAACACATTGGCGAGTTCGATCCGAATACTGGCGAGCCAACATCTACAAAAAAGAACAAAAAATCGAAAAAAGGTAAGAAAAGGAGTATTGAGCCTTGAGATTCTTGGTAGAAGCTTTTGACAAGACAACTGACTTTCAAGCATCGGCAATTGAGCTCCCCGAGGGTTACGCCGAGCAACTCAAGTCGATTATGGGTTGGAAAACAGAGCAGCAAGGGTGGGAAGGTTACGATCTGACCCTGCAACAACTCCGAGCCATTGAGGCGCTGACTCACCATTCCTTCGAAGACTCGCGCTATTACTTCCAACTTACGTGTAATGGAATTTGAACCGACAAACAAAAACCCCGACCAGTCACCTGATCGGGGTTTTCTTTTACCGCCCGCTCTCGCTTAGTGCGAAACGCGGCTAGTCCCGCCAACAGTGGAAATCCGTACCCGCTCGCCAACACGGAACACTTCATTCTCCTGAACCTGCTGCACGTAGGCGCGCATGCTGCCGTCGTCTTCGCGTACGGTGATTTCAACACCTTGAGTACGGGTCAGACCTTCTTCGGTTGCGGAACCGATCAGACCACCCGCCACGGCGCCGATGACCGCAGCGACGATGCTGCCCTTGCCACCGCCAATGGCGCTGCCGCCTACGCCGCCGACTGCTGCACCGGCGAGGCCGCCAATCGGGGTCTTGGTGCCTTCGATTTTGACTGGGCGCAGGGATTCGATGGTGCCCATGCGAATCGTCTGCACGCGACGCGCTTCGTCACGGGAGTAGGAGTCACCGGTCAGGCTCGATTGGCAGCCGGTAAGCAACATCGCCATCGTGGAAAAGGAAGCAACCAGCAGAACAGACTTACGCATAGCATCAACTCCAGAGGAACATATATTCATTAAACTCCGTGGCTTGACGCCTGTCACGACGTGGCACGGATAAATTGGTTTTCATTCAGGCGAGGTACAGACGCCTGCGATTCTTCCTTGCATAAGCCCTACAGTAGCGCCAAATGGCTGATCCTGCGCCACCGCCCCAAGGATTTTCATGGATTACTTCATCATCGTAGTGACCACCGTCGCCGGACTGTACTTCCACTGGTGGTTGTACGTGCGGATCAAACGCTGGATGGACCGCGATCTGGCGCTGTCGCTGGCCGGCAAGGATGAAGGTAAACGCACCTTCATGCTCGAACAATTGGCCCACGCTCAGGCGCAGAAGATCAAGCGTCGAGACCTGCCGAAGTGGCTGGAGGCCGCTGCGGCAGGCTATCTCGCTCGGTAGACTGCTTAAGGTGCCAGACGTTCAAGAATCCAGTCGGCGCCCTGTAAACGGTAGTTGAGGCGATCGTGCAGTCGGCTCGAACGGCCCTGCCAGAACTCGATGCGTTCGGGCAGCAAGCGATAACCGCCCCAGTGTTCCGGGCAATTCGGTTGGGTGTCGCTGAAGCGCTGCTCGGTGGCCTTGAGCAAATCTTCCAGCTCACCTCGTCCGTTGATCACCCGACTCTGCGGCGATGCCCAGGCGCCGAGACGGCTGCCCAATGGGCGCACCTGATAATACGCATCGGACTCAGCAGGCGTGACCTTCACCACCCGACCTTCGATGCGCACCTGGCGCTCGAGGGTCGGCCAGAAGAAGGTCATGGCAGCAAACGGATTGGCCGCCAGATGCTGCCCCTTGGCACTGTCGTAGTTGGTGAAGAAGGTGAAACCCTGCTCGTCCAGACCCTTCAGCAGCAGAATGCGGCAATGCGGACGCCCGTCCGCATCCACCGTGGCCACGGTCATGGCGTTGGCTTCCACCGGCGCCTGCTCGGTTTTCACCGCATCGGCAAACCACTGGTGAAACAGCGCAAACGGCTCGGCCGGGGCTTGCGCCTCGGTCAGTCCCTCACGGGTGTAATCACGACGCATATCTGCCAGAGCCTGGGTCATGGCGCATTCCTTTTCGTTTGCGGATTACTTCTTGGTGGCATCGGTGGCGGCGACTTTCTTGTCGGTCGCGGCGGCTTTGGCTGGCGCGGTCTTCTTCGCTGGAGCTTTGGCTGGCGCCTTTTTCGCCGGAGCCTTGGCGGCAGCTTTCTTGGCCGGGGCCTTTTTGGTGGCGGGTACAGCGGCTTTCTTCGCGGCCGGGGCTGGCGTCACCGGTTTGGCCACAGGCTTGACGTCTTGTGCAGCGACCAGGGTCACTGGCCTCGGTGCCGGCATGTTGTATTTGCTGAGCAGCGCAACCATGGTGTTCTGCGGGGTCACCAGCAGTTCAACACGACGGTTCAAGGCACGGCCTTCAACGCTGTCGTTGGCGGCACGTGGCGCTTCCGAGCCCATGCCGCGCAGCATCAGGCGATCACGCTGCAAGCCGCTGAGGCGGAAGATCGCCGCAATGGCCTGGGCACGTTCCTGACTCAGTTTGGTGTTGGCTGGGGCTGCACCGCTGGTGTCGCTGTGGCCAAGTACAAGCACGGCAGTTTTCGGGTCGGCTTCGAGAATTTTCGCCACACGGGTGAACGGGCCGAGGGTGACTGGCAGCAACATCGCCGGGCGATCCGGGTTGAACGAGCCTTCAACAGGGGCGGTCACAACCAGCACATTGTCGCGGCGCTCGAGTTGCAGATTGCTGTCTTTGATTGCGGTGCGCAGGCGCGGCTCGTAGTCGTCGAGCCAGGCTTGGGTGACTTTCGGATCCGGCATCGGCACTGCTTTGGCCACAGGCTGATCTTTACCGCCGAACGGCCACCACCATTTGCCACCTGCGTCAGCTTCAGCCTTGGCCACGGCAACCGGTTTTTTCGCTTCAGGTGCGACTTCGGCCTTCATGTCAGCTTTGACTGCTGCATCATCGGAACCGAACGGCCAGTACCATGGATTGCTGCTTTCAGCCTTGGCAACCGGCGCGGTTGCGGCAGGTTTCAGCGGCGCTGGAGCCGGGGTTGGTGCCGGAGCCGATTCATTGGTCGCCACCTTGTCGGAGGAACCGAACGGCCACCAAGTGCCGCCTTCCGCGTCGTTTTTAGGTGTCTGTGCACAACCGGTGATCGCAACACACAGGGCCAGGGCGAGAGTCGTTTTAGCTGACATTGAAAATCCACAAAATGAAGTAATGAAAAATCAGAGCACTTTCGCCCGGATAAACAGATGCTTTGAATCGAAAAACCGTTCGAGGTTCCAGCCCTGGAACCTCTGGTGATGCTTTACAGACAAGTGGCAAGCACCCGCGCGAGCTTCTGCGCACGCGGATCCATCAAGACGTACGGCCCAAGGGTATTTGTCACAAAACCAAACGCGACATCGTGCTCAGGGTCAGCAAAACCAATCGAGCCGCCCGCGCCCGGATGGCCAAACGCCCGTGGGCCGAGGCCATAGGTGGCGTTTGGCACGTCCGGTTGATCGAGCATGCAGCCCAGACCAAAACGGGTGCGGGTCAGCAGGGTCTTGTCTTCGCCGAGGCTGTGTTCGCGGGTCAGCTCTTGCAGCATGTCGCTTTCGAGCAGGCTGCCATCGAGCAATCCAGCGTAGAACCCGGCCAGACTGCGCGCATTGCCGTGGCCGTTGGCCGCCGGTTGCTGCATGCGACGCCATTCCGGTTTGTTGGTGCTGGTGAGCACCGACGGCGGATTGGTGAAGGCGCGGGTGGTCATGGCGGTGGGTTCACGCATCGTCGTTTGCAGCAGACGCTGAGCGGCGGCGTCGCCGGCGTTGCCCTTGCCGCGAGCGATGTGCGCCACGCGATAAAATTCTTCATCAGCCAGACCAACATGGAAATCCAGACCCAATGGCCTGGCGACACGGGCAACGATCGACTCACCCGGCCCGCGACCGTCGGCACGGCGAAGCAACTCGCCGATCAGCCAACCGTACGTGATCGCGGCGTAACCGTGACCGGTACCCGGCGTCCACCACGGCGCTTCGGCCGCAAGGGCGTCGACCATGGTTTGCCAGTCATAAAGGGCTTCGGGCGCCAGCAATTCGCGCAGGGCGGGCAGACCGGCCTGGTGGCAAAGCAATTGGCGTAGCGTGACGGATTCTTTACCGGCGTCGGCGAATTCCGGCCAGTAGCGAGCGACCGGAACATCCAGTTGCAACTTGCCTTCGGCGACCAACTGCAACGCGGTGACGGCGGTGAAGGTTTTGGTGCAGGAGAACAGGTTGGCGATGGTGTCGCTGTGCCAGGCCTCGGCGCCATCCTTATCGGCAGTACCGGACCAGAGATCGACGACGGTTTCTCCGCCGACCTGAATGCACAAAGCTGCGCCGCGTTCCTGGGGATCGTCGAACAGTGCGGCGAAAGCCTCGCGCACCGCTTCGAATTGAAGCTCGTAATGTCCCTGAATCTGCACCCGCAACTCCCCCACGAAAACGCTCTACAAAGTGGCCCGCATTGTTCCAGCCCTTGAGGGATTTGGGAACAGCTGTGGGCTAGACGGTTGGTGCATTGGAAGCTACCGACGCCTTCGCGAGCAGGCTCGCTCCCACATGGATAGCGCATATCACTGTGGGAGCGAGCTTGCTCGCGAAGAACAATGACACGATGGTTCAGACCTCAGTGACCATTCCCGGAATGCCCACCAGCGTGGCCGGGACCCGGGCCTTTACCCGCCTCACCCTTTCGACCACCTTCAGCCTCGTGGCCCGCCGCAGCCGCTGGTTTCCCGGCCTCTTTGCCCATCTGATCAACCGCCTGCAAATTGCTCTTGCGCACCGCGTCGACAAACCCCTGATACGGCAGATCCGTTACACCGACCAGACCGAAGTGCCCGTTCTCGCCATCCAGCAGGCGCCCGGTCACCGGTTGATCGAGAAACTGGAACCAGTGCACGCCAACAATCGACGGCTCATTGAGCGCCTGTTTGACGAAGTTGGCGTATGCAGCGCCGCGATCCTCTTCCTTGGCCAGTTGCGTCACGCCGCCCCAGAACGGGCCGCGATCAGTCGAGCCAAAGTTGAACTCGGTGATCAATACCGGTTTGTCCAAAGCGCTCAGCGCGGCAAAGTCATAACCGTCCTGCGGCTTGAGGGTGTACATATTGAAGCTCAACACATCGCAATACTGCGCACACGACGCCACGGCTTCCGGGGTGCTGGTGGCGAAGCGGCCGCCGAGCAGCAACTGATTCGGTGCGTGCCATTTCAGCGAGTCGGAGATGGTCTTGAAATAAGTGTCGGCGAATACCTTCTGGAAGTATTTGAAATCGGCTTCGATTTCCGGGTGTTCCGGGTTCGGCACGGGCGGCACGAAACCTGGATCTTCCATCAATTCCCACGCCGGCAGATCGATACCCCATGCCTTCGACAGCCCCGCCTGATTGCGGTACTTGTCGCGCAACTGCTTGAGGAACGCGCGCTTGGCCGGTACGTCGGTGGTCATTTTCAAGGTGCCGTAAGCCAGCGCGTAGCGCGATTGCGCATCGTCGCCGGGACCGGCCCACGCCAGTTCGTTGTCGGCGAAGTAGCCGATCAGCCAGGGATCATCGCGGTGATCGCGGGCAGCGATGGCCACGGCACGCTCGGTGGCCATGGCGAAACGTGGGTCGAACGGATCCGGCATCGCGCCCCACCAGTCGTTGCCGGTGCTGATGCTGGTGTAATCGCCGACGATCGACAGCGGCATGGTGTACGGCACGCGCTCAGCATCGACCACTGAGTCTGCACTCCAGTTACCGAGGGTGTTGAAACCCCAGGCTTGCAGACGATCGAGGGTGTGGCTGGCCCATTTCTGCTCATCGACCGTAGCAGTGCACGGCACGGCAGCAGGTGGGTTGGCAGGCGGTGTAACCGATTCCGCTTTGGCTGCCTCCGCTACGCCAGCCTTGGGTTGCTCAGACGTGGCAATCGGTTCTGCGGCATTGACGGCGGTTTCCTCAACCGCGCCAGCCTTGGCCGCTTCGGCCACTCCAGCCTTGGTGTCGCTGTCCGGTTTGCACGGTTCGCCATACAGGCGTTGCAGGTTCGCGCCATAGAAATCGTACCAGCGCCCGTTGCCGTAGCCTCGGCCCTGATCGGCGCCGTTGCCGCCACGGTTGTCGCCCTTGCCAAAGTGGCTGGCGAGGGGTTCGTCCGGTTTTGGCAGGGATTCGAACATCCACTCGCGACCGGCCACGTAGGTCTGATTGACCTCGGGACTGACGGTATTGACGCCGAGGGAGTAGAACGGATGCCCTTCAGGCGTCACCAGGTACCAGCGGCCGTCACGTTTTTCCGTACGAAAGAAACCGCTGGCCTTGAACGCAGGACCTTTGCTCCAGCCACCGAACTTGTCCAGTGAGGACTTTTCGCGCTCGGCAAGCCAGGTTTTCAGCTGTAGCTGTTCCTTGGCGGCGGCGGATTTGAGTTGTTCGTCATTGGAGACCTTTTCCGGCCATTTGCTGCGGGTCGATTGACCGTAAGCGTCGACCAGATTGCCGTACACCGCTTGCTTGATCCCGTCGCCATCCTGCACGCCAAAGCGCTCGATCAGCACGCTCTGGGCAACTTTCGGCTGATCCATCGACAGGCTCACCGAGACCACTTGGCTGCGATCGATTGCACCGCTGCTGCTGGCCAGCAGAATGCGCTGGCCATCCACAGTCATCGGCATCGGTGGCCCGGCTTTCATGCCCTGGCTCAGCGGCGATGTCGCTACCAGCGGCACCAGCAAGGTTTGCGCCGGGCCGGCCGGCAGATCGACGCGACTGATCAGCGTTTGGCCATCGTTGCTCTGAATCTGCACGTAGACGGTCACGGCCCAGTTCATCGCGCTCTGAATGCGCAGGCTCATCATTCCGGACTGCGACCAATCCCAGGCACCGGTTTGCGGGGTCAGGCGCAACGTCGGACGAGCCACCGGGTTAAAGGTTACCCGGCGCAGTACTTCGCCTTCAGCGGTTTGCTCGGCGTTGGCTTGCGGCAGGTCGGCGTTTTCCGTGGCGATTTTCACCACGTCGGCGGGACGGACAAAGTTGAACAAAGTCTGCTGGCCAGCAGGCGCCGCCAGCAAAGGGGCAGCGAAGATCAAGGCAAAAACGGCAGGCAACGAACGGCGGATCATAAGAACGAAGTTCTCCCTAACGACCAACAATGGCCAATGGAAAAGCGATGGCAGAGAGATAGACAACGCGGCGGGCAAAACTGCCCACCGATGTCTCAGGATATTTCACGACGGAAAGGAGGCAACGCATTGAGGATTGCCTTGCCGTAGCGCTGGGTGACCAGCCGCCGATCGAGCAAGGTGATGGTGCCGCGGTCCTCTTCGGTACGCAGCAAACGACCGCAGGCCTGAACCAGTTTCAGCGAGGCATCGGGCACGGAGATTTCCATGAACGGATTGCCGCCCCGGGCTTCGATCCACTCCGCCAGTGCCGCCTCGACCGGATCGTCCGGCACCGAGAACGGGATCTTGGCGATCACCACGTGCTCGCAATACGCGCCCGGCAAGTCGACACCCTCGGCAAAACTGGCCAGACCAAACAGCACGCTGGAATCACCGCCATCGACCCGCGCCTTGTGCTTGTTCAAGGTTTCCTGTTTCGACAGGTTGCCTTGAATAAACACTTGCTTGCGCCAGTCCCGGTCGAGACCGTCGAACACGTCCTGCATCTGTTTGCGCGAAGAGAACAGTACCAGCGTGCCGCGTGAGCCTTCGACCAGGTCCGGTAAATCACGGATGATCGCCGCCGTGTGGGCGGGCGCGTCGCGCGGGTCGGCCTTCAGATCCGGCACCCGCAACACACCGGCATCGGCGTGATGGAACGGGCTCGGCACCACGGCGGTGACGGCTTTTTTCGGCAGGCCGGCACGCATGCGGAAGCGGTCGAAAGTGCCGAGAGCGGTCAGGGTTGCCGAAGTAACTAGGCAACCGTAGGCCACATTCCACAGGCTGCGACGCAAGGTTTCAGCGGCGAGGATCGGGCTGGCGTTGACCTCGATATCGAACAGCGAACCGCTTTCGGCCAAGGTCAGCCAACGTGCCATGGGCGGGCTGTCTTCCGGGTCTTCGGCGGTAAACGCGGTCCACAGCTCCCAATTGCCGGACGCCCGCGACAACAGACTGCCGAACAGTGGATACCATTCTTCAGCCTGATTGCTGGCGATGCCGATGTTGACCTCGCCATCCATGCCTTCCTTGAGCAGGTCGGTCAGGCGCGTAAACAGGTCATTGAGACGGGAGAAGCCTTTTTTCAGCTCGATGCCCATTTCACGCATATGCTCGGGAATGACCCCGGCGACAAAGCGATGGCGCGGCCGTTCACGGCCTTCAACGTCTTCACCCGGTTTGAAATCGGCGACTTGCTCGCAGGCACTGAACATGAACTGCTGTTGGGTCTTGATCTCCCGCGCCAGCTCCGGCACCTGCTCGATCAGTTTGCCGAGATCGCCCGGCAATGGGTGCTGGGCCAAGAGCTTGGTGAGATTCTTGGCGGTGGTTTCCAGCCAGTCGGCGGTGGAGCGCAGGCGCGTGTAATGGGCGAAATGGCCGATAGCCTTGTCCGGCAGGTGATGGCCTTCGTCGAATACGTAGATGGTGTCACGCGGGTCCGGCAGCACGGCGCCGCCGCCCAATGCCAGATCAGCCAGCACCATGTCATGGTTGGTGACGATGACGTCGACCTTGCCCATGCCTTCGCGCGCCTTGTAAAAGGCGCACTGGCCGAAGTTCGGGCAATGGCGATTGGTGCATTGGCTGTGATCGGTGGTCAGGCGCGCCCAGTCGGCGTCTTCGAGCGCGGTCGACCAGCTGTCGCGGTCGCCGTCCCATTTATTGCCGGCGAGTTTCTCGATCATGCTGGTGAACAGCTTCTGACTGGCCTCATCGACCTCGATCTTGAAGCCGTCTTCTTCGAACAGCTGCGCAGTGGCAGTTTGCGCGTGGCCTTCCTGCAACAGCATGTCGAGTTTGGACAGGCACATATAGCGGCCACGGCCCTTGGCCAGCGCGAAGCTGAAATTCAGCCCGCTGTTGCGCATCAGGTCAGGTAAGTCCTTGTAGACGATCTGCTCTTGCAGGGCCACGGTCGCCGTAGCGATCACCAAGCGTTTGCCGGCAGCTTTCGCCGTCGGAATCGCCGCCAGGCTGTAGGCCACGGTTTTTCCGGTACCGGTGCCGGCTTCCACCGCGACAATCGCGGGGTCGCCACTGCGCCGGCCTTCGTCGTCGGTGTCGATATCCCCGAGGACCTTGGCGATTTCAGCGATCATCAAGCGCTGGCCGTAACGCGGCTTGAGGCTCTTGGCCTCTAGAAAACGCGAATAGGCGCCCTGGATCGTGGTTTTGAGTTCAGTGCTGATCATTGAGTGTCGGGCGCAAAAACGCTGGATAAATTTTCAGTGGTTTGGTTCGGCGGCTATCATACCGCGCTAATCAGTCCCGCGCAGAACGGAGTACCCCAATGACACTTTTTAGCCTCGTTTATCCCCTGCATGTACTGGCCGCTCTGGTATGGGTCGGCGGCATGTTTTTCGCCTGGATGGTCCTGCGCCCTGCGGCTGTGAAGGCCTTGGACGGCCCCAATCGGCTGACGCTGTGGGTGGAAGTGTTTCAAGGTTTTTTCCGCTGGGTCTGGTTCGCGGTGATCCTGCTGCCGATCAGCGGCGTGGGCATGTTGCATCTGCAGCAGGTCGGGTTTGAGACCGCGCCGAAATACGTGCAGGTGATGATGGGTTTGTATGTGGTGATGACCGCGCTTTTTATCCGCATTCAAGGGCTGATGCTGCCGGAACTGCGTAAAGCGGTCGAGGCGAAGGACTGGCCGACGGGTGCGGCGGTGTTGGGGCGGATTCGGCGGGTGGTGGGACTGAATCTGATTGTCGGGTTGGTGCTGGTGGCGATTGCGGCGGCTCGGCCGATGTTCTGATCTGCAATGGCTAAAGATCAAGAGCCCCTCACCCTAGCCCTCTCCCGGGGGGAGAGGGAACTGAATGGGGGATCTTGCAGAGATATGTCGACCTGAAACTGCCGTACCGAATCCATAATCGACTCGATCACACAGGTCGACGTGTAGCGTCAGGCAACTCGGTCGGCCCCCTCTCCCTCCGGGAGAGGGCTGGGGTGAGGGTAAAACTTTTAGAGGCGTTGCACAGTCACCGCACCCGCCGCCCCCACAGGCCCCGGCTGGCCATCAGCCCCAGCCTTGCCGCTTTTACCGCCATCAGCGCGGTACACCACACAGCCCTTGGACTTGCCACCCTTCCCTGCCTTGCCGCCAACACCCGCCGGACCACCGGCGCCGCCAGCCACATTGACCTTGATCAGCTCGACCGGAAATTCGCGCGGCACTTCAAGCCGCACCAACGCACCCGGTGCACCTGGCTGACCATCGCTGCCGTCACTGCCATCCGCACCGTGCCCGGCCGAGCCGTAGGTGCAGCCGGGATCTTCACCGTTGCCACCGTCGAGACCGACAAACCCCGGCGCACCGGTGCCACCGCGCGCATCGACTTGCAGTTGCGGTGCGTTCAATGCCTTGAATTGCAGGTTCAGATTGCGCCCTGCGCGGGCGGCTTTTTCATAAGTCCCCGGGGCACCGCGAGCAGTGATCCGGCTGCCTTCGCTCAATTCTGCGCGATTGACTTTCATGTCCAGCGCTTGTTCACCCGGAACGATGGCGATGCGCGCTTCATGACCGAGGCGCAACTCACCGACACTCAGCTCAGTCACGTTGGCGGGAATCAGCAAGGTGCCGTAATCGGCCACTTCCAATCGCTCGAGTTGCAAAGTGCTGGTCGTGTTGGGCAGGCGCATCAGGGAGTTGGTTTCGACGCTGACCACTTGGGCACAGGCCAATGGGCTGACTAATGCAGCGAGCAGACAAAGTTTACGCATGGGACGAAGCCTCCGGAGCGGCCGGGGCCGGGATGGTTTGCAGGTGGAATACGCCGAACAACAGGATGCGGCCACGATCACGCCAAGGGTGCGGGCGGCCTTTGAGGCTGCGATTGCACAGCAGCATTTCGAGCACATGGATCAGCAACAGCAGACCGCCGGCCAGATTGACCAGCAGATGCAACTGATGTACGAACGGCACCAACTGATTGGCCAGCACCACGCAGCAGAACAGCAGGGTCAATAACCGCCCCAGCCCCCAAAACACTTTCATACGCTCCCCCGTGTTGCGAATTATTCTTTGGGCGCACAGTAACGGCTTCTGCGGGGGATAAGCCAGAGGGAAAAATGAAAAATATTTGCGCAGCCGTCAAATGGCTGCCGGATCGACGCTGATCGCCGTCCGGCAGCTCTAGCCTGCGGACTACAGACACATCCTAACGATTGATATGTAACTCCACGCGACGGTTTTGCGCGCGGCCCTCATCCGTTGCGTTGTCAGCTACCGGCTCACTCTCGCCACGCCCTTCGCTGGTGATTTTGTTGGGTGCCAGCCCCTGACTCAGCAGATAAGCCGCCACACTGCTGGCGCGGCGTTCCGACAATGCCTGGTTATAGGCATCCGAGCCTTTGCTGTCGGTATGGCCGATCACCTTGATGCTCACCACGTCGGCATTACGCAGTTTGTCCATCAGCGTATCGAGCTGCGTTTTCGCAGCGGGTGTCAGGTCGGATTTGTCGAACTCGAACAGCACGTCGCCGGCATCGCTCAATGTGACGACTTCGGTTTGCGTGACCGGTTCGACCGTTTTTTCAACGACCGGATATTGCGGCAGCGGGCAACCACGGTGAT
The DNA here is from genome assembly GCF_044760045.1 of Pseudomonas sp. NPDC098747. Taxonomy (NCBI): domain Bacteria; kingdom Pseudomonadati; phylum Pseudomonadota; class Gammaproteobacteria; order Pseudomonadales; family Pseudomonadaceae; genus Pseudomonas; species Pseudomonas sp. NPDC098747. The sequence continues at coordinate 27,110 of NZ_JBIWAL010000046.1, forward strand.
CGACCGGGGTGTTTTGCGGGGTATCCGGGCAACGGTCGCGACGGTCGAACACGCCGTCGTCGTCTTCATCGCCGTCCTGGGCGTAACAGATCAGTCCGCCAGTTAGAATCCCCAGTGCTGCGCCGCCACCGGCCCAGCCAGCGCTTTCAATAGCGCCGAGTCCGCCACCGACAAGCCCGCCAAGAAGGCTGCAGATCGGCCACGTACGTTGATTGAGGGGTGCAGTGCCATCGCTGTGAGTGGCGCAACCGGTGAGCAAGCTGCCAAGCAGCAGCACCGGCAAGACGGACCTTGAGAAAACAGTCATTGTAAAAGCTCCTGTGTCACCGGCCCATACCGGTTACACAGGAGTAAAGACCCGCATCCGCGACTGCACAAGCCGCGGATGCGAGAGGACTAGCGGTTGATTTTAATTTCGGTACGACGGTTCTGTGCACGACCGTCAGCAGTTTTGTTATCCGCAACGGGTTGGCTTTCACCGGCACCGGTCACCGAAACGAAGCTGCCTTGCGGCACGCCGCTCTCAACCAAGTACTTGACCACCGAATGCGCGCGACGGTCCGACAGTTTCTGGTTGTAGGCATCGCTGCCCACGCTGTCGGTGTGACCGGTAACGGTCAGTTGCGCAGTCGACGACTCCTGTTTCAGGCGCGTGGCGACTTTATCGAGTACTTGTTTGTCAGGGCCGGTCAGCGTGGCTTTGTCGAACTGGAAGTGAACATCACGGATGACGATGGTTTCTTCCTTGACCACTACAGCCTCTTCAACCACTGGCTCAGGGACGGGTGGAGGGCAACCATTTGCATCGACCTGCACGCCTTTTGGAGTACCCGGGCACTTGTCGCGGCTGTCCGGCACACCATCGCCGTCTTCGTCGCCATCACCGTGCACCCAGCAATACGCCGCTGCCGTACCACCAACGATCAACGCGCCGTAGCCCGCCCACGCGGCGCTCTCGGTCGCGCCGAGGCCGGCACCGATCACACCCCCGACCCCCGCACACGTCGGCCAGTCGGTTTTTTGCAAACCTGCGCAACCAGTCAACACACTGGTTAGCAGAACCAAGGGTAATGCTGTCCGAACTATGCTCATCTAGTTTTTCTCCTGAGGGATCGGCTTAAAACCGATTCAGGGAGTAAAGACCGGAGTTTTAATCTCCGCCAGCAATAGGCCACTGCTGTTTGCGACCGTGTTCACAGGACTTCGGCGCTTTTGCCGGAAACGTGCGAGTCAGGGCACTTTGCCGCCGCAGTCAGGCAGGCTAGTCTTGGCGGTCTGATTGAGGAGCTTCGATGAACGCCGCCATTTCTTCCCGCACGCCGCAACAGGCGTTGGCCGCTTTGCTGGATCGCTATGCCCCGGCGCGTTTGCTGCTGATCGGCGCCAGTGAATTCCCGGCGCTGGCCGCTTTTAAAACAGCCCATCCGGACACCTGCGTGGCCCACGCCGCCCCTGGAGCCTTGCCTGCGGAGCTGGCGGCGCGGCGTTTCGATCTGGCCCTTGTAGTCGATTGCCTGGAACATTTGCCCAAGCGCGACGGCCTGAATCTGTTGGGGGGCATTCGTAATCTAAACGCCAGTCGCATCGCGGTGCTGGCGGATCTGTCGGCCAGTGGCTGGCAGGAAACCGATTTCTATTCGCTGGCGCTGCAAGCCAGCGAACATTTTGCCCGCGATGAGCAGGTTCTGACCCTGTTCACCTATGATCTGCTTGACTATAAACAAGTCCCCGACTGGCTCAACTCACGGTTCTGGGCCAATCCGGAAAACTTCGGGAAATACTGGTGGTAATGCAATGAGTACAGCCATTTGCCCCTGCGGCAGCGGCAACCTGCTGGATGCCTGCTGCGGTCATTATCACGAAGGCCTCCCGGCCCCGTGCGCCGAAGCCTTGATGCGTTCGCGCTACAGCGCCTACGTGCTGGGGCTGATCGACTATCTGGTGGCGACCACCCTGCCCGCCCAGCAAGCAGGGCTGGATCGGCAGTTGATCAGCGCCTGGAGCGCGCAAAGCACCTGGCTGGGCCTTGAGGTCGAAAGCTCGGAAGTCTTCGGCGGCCAGCCGGAACACGCCTTCGTCACCTTCACCGCGCGCTGGCACGACAGCCAGGGCGAACACAGCCACCGAGAACGCTCTTCATTTGTCCAGAATGCCGGACGCTGGTATTTCATCGATCCGACGGTGCAGTTGAAACTGGGGCGCAATGACAGTTGCCCCTGCGCCAGCGGACAGAAGTTCAAGAAGTTCAAGAAGTTCAAGAAGTGCTGTGCGGGATATTTTGGCGCTTGAGATCAAAAGATCGACCGATTTTTTAGGGCTAGACTGAGCAACAAAAGGAGCTGTTCCATGTTTGCTCAACGACGCGCACTGCAAGCCCTCGCCCTCTTCCTGTTTCTCGGGCTCGGCGGCTGCGCCTCTTGGTTCGCCGACGACACCCGCGACCCCGCCGTGCATCTGGTAAAAGTCGAAGTGGTGCGCGCCAAGCTCCTCGAACAGAAATTCATCCTGCACTTTCGCATCGACAATCCCAACGACAGTGACCTGACCGTGCGCGGTCTGGAATACCGCATTCATCTGGCCGATATGCTGCTGACCGAAGGCGAGCATGAGCACTGGTTTACCGTCGGCCCCAAACGCAGCGCGTACTTCAAAGTGCCGATCCGTACCAACCTGTGGCCGAAGGTGAAGAACGTAGTGAAAATGCTGAAAAACTCCAAACAGCAGATTCCCTATCGATTGCAGGGTGAAATGGAAACCGGTTTATTCATCGCTCACTACGTGCACCTTGAGCGCAATGGCGTGATAATCCCCGCCGATTTAATTCCGGAGCAACACCGATGACCCAACAACCTCATGTCCATGGCCCTGATTGCAACCACGATCATGATCATGACCATCACCACGATCACGATCACGGTCATGTCCACGGTCCGAACTGCGGCCACGCCCACCAGGAGCCGGTGCGCAACGCCCTGAAAGATGTCGGCCGCAACGACCCTTGCCCTTGCGGCAACGGCAAGAAATTCAAGAAGTGCCACGGGGCTTGATGCTCTGGGCGAAGACATACTTCGCCTGACCTGACGCCTTCGCGAGCAAGCTCGCTCCCACAGTTGACCGGCACCTGGCACAGCATCTGTGTGCACAGCAAATCCTGTGGGAGCTGGCTTGCCAGCGATGAGGCCGGCACTCCCAGCCGAGATGTCGCCTGATCCACCGCCATCGCTGGCAAGCCAGCTCCCACAGTGACCGCGTTCCTTCAGTTGAAATGCAATCCACTGTGGGAGCGAGCCTGCTCGCGAAGGGGCCGGCACATTCACCAGAAGCTTTTCAGCCTGCCGCCAGAATCTGCCCGGCACTGACCACCGTCGCATACTCCCCGTGCAAATTCCCTAGCGACATCCCATGCACCTCTTCAGCTGAACGCGGCGTGCCGAAATAATCAGGTTTGTCGAAGGTGAAGCACGCATCCTCCGCCACCCACGCATCAAACCCCAGGTTGCCCGCCGTGCGCGCCGTGGATTCCACCGAGTTGTTGGTGGCGACGCCAACGATGATCAACTGCCCGATCCTCGCCTCACGCAAGCGCGCTTCCAGCCCAGTGGCGCAAAAAGCATCCGGCACTTGTTTCTGAATCAGCCATTCGCCGTCACAGGGCAAAAACCTTTGCTGAAACTCCACCCCTTCCTGCTCGGGCCAGAACACAGAGTCCGGCGAGCGCGAAAGGTGTTGCACATGAATCACCGGCCGCCCACTGCGCCGCCAAAACCCCAGCAGATCTAGGATCCGGTCTTCGGCCAGTGGATTATTGCGCCGCCCCAAGCGCGGATGCAGGATGCCTTTTTGCTGGTCGATGATGATCAGTGCAGCGTTGGCCTGAAGCTCCATTGCAATTCCTCTCATGCGCAGTCATTGAATTTCTCGCAGTTCAGCATCAGCGCTTGCTATCAAGCAAGTCATCGAACGCACCTGTTTATCAGACAAATCTCGAAATAACCCCCGCCCCCGCTTGCGCGGCACCCTCCTGCTCACTAACGTAGCGCCTTTACTGACGCTACCCCCCGCAGGAGCTTTGCCATGGCCTCGCCAGCCCTCACACATTTTCTTCCCCGGTTCGGCGTTGCCGCAGCAGTGGCCGGTGTTTTGAGCCTGACCGGTTGTCAGACCTGGAACGCTCAGGACACCCTCCCGCCCACCTCCGGCGTGCAACCGCTCAAGGGGCTGGCGCAGAATGTTTCGGTGCGACGCAATGCCATGGGCATGCCGTTGATCGAAAGCAACAGCTTCCACGACGCATTGTTTGCCCTCGGCTATGTCCACGCCAGCGACCGCATCAATCAGATGGTCACCCTGCGCCTGCTGGCTCAGGGCCGTCTGGCGGAAATGTCCGGTTCGTCGATGCTCGACGCCGACCGTTACATGCGCGCGGTCAATCTGAAGAAAAGCGCCGGTGAGCTGTACAAGGCTTCGTCGCCACGGCTCAAGCGTTTCTTCGAAGTCTATTCGCGGGGCGTCAACGCCTACCTGTTCCGCTATGCCGACAAGCTGCCGGGCGACCTCGCCTCCAGCGGCTACAAGCCTGAATACTGGAAGCCGGAAGATTCGGCGCTGATCTTCGCCCTGCTGAACTTCAGCCAGTCGGCCAACCTGCCGGAAGAAATCGCCTCGATGGTGCTGGCACAGACCGTCACCACCGACAAACTCGCGTGGCTGACCCCGTCGGCGCCTGACGAAAAGCTGCCACAGACCGAAGCCGACAAGCTGCAAGGCCTCAAGCTCAACGGACAAATCCCAGGCCTGACTGAATTGAGCAGCGCCAGCCAACAGCTGTCGGCGCTGAACCTGCTGGGCACCCCGTCCTCGAACAACTGGGCCATCGCCCCGCAACGCAGCCGCAGCGGCAAAAGTCTTTTGGCCAGCGACAGCCATGGCCCCTTGGCCGCGCCGTCGCTGTGGAGTTTCGTACAGATCCGCGCGCCGAAATATCAGGCTGCCGGCGTGACCGTTGCCGGTCTGCCGATGGTGCTCGGTGGTTTCAACGGCAAAGTGGCGTGGAGCATGAGCAGCGTGCTCGGCGACAACCAGGACCTGTTCCTGGAAAAAATCCGCCGCCAGGGCAACAGCCTGACCTACGAGGTCAATGGCAAATGGCAGCCACTGGGCGTGCGCAACGAAACCTATTTCGTCAAAGGCCAGCGGCCGGTTCGTGAAGCGGTGTACGAAACCCGTCACGGCGCACTGCTCAACAGTGCCCAGGCTGCGGCGCAAGGCAACGGCTACGGCCTGGCCTTGCAGACGCCGAGTTTCACCGACGACAAATCGCTGGACGCATTTTTTGATCTGAGCCGTGCGCAGAACGTTGAACGCGCGTCGGACGCCAGCCGGGAAATCCGCGCCATCGCGTTGAATCTGGTGTTCGCCGACGCCAGCAATATCGGCTGGCAAGTTACCGGGCGCTTCCCCAATCGCCGTGAAGGCGAAGGCTTGCTGCCATCGCCGGGCTGGGAAGGTCGCTACGACTGGGACGGTTACGCCGACCCGATGCTGCACCCCTACGATCAGGACCCGGCGCAAGGCTGGCTCGGCACCGCCAACCAACGCGTGATCCCGCATGGTTACGGCATGCAACTGTCCAACTCCTGGGCTGCGCCGGAACGCGGCGAGCGCCTGACAGAGCTGGCCGGCAGCGGCAAGCACGACAGCCGCAGCGTGATCGCCATGCAATATGACCAGACCACAACGTTCGCCGCCAAGCTGAAAAAAGTCTTCGAAGCGCCAGGCATGAAGCAGCCGCTGAAGCAGGCGATTGATGCCCTGCCGGAAGCTGATCGCAGCAAGGCGCGCGAGGCGTTTACCCGGTTGATGGCGTTCGACGGCAAGCTCAGTCCGACATCGGCGGATGCGGCAATCTATGAACTGTTCCTGCAGGAAAGCATGAAGCAGATCTTCCTCGACGAACTCGGCCCCGAATCCAGCCCGGCGTGGAAAGCGTTTATCGCCAATGGTGATTTGTCCTACGCAGCGCAAGCCGATCATTTGCTGGAACGCGAGGACAGTCCGTTCTGGGATGACCTGCGTACGCCGCAAAAAGAAGATAAAGCCGTGATACTCGCCCGCAGCTTCGCGGCGGCGATCACCGCTGGCGACAGTCAGTTGGGCGGCGATCACAAAGCCTGGCAGTGGGGCAAATTGCACAGCTATGCGTGGAAGAACGCCAATGGCCAGACCGTTCGCGGGCCGCTGGCGGCCGGCGGTGATCACACGACATTGAATACTTCGGCGTTTGCCTGGGGCCAGGACTTCACCACCACGCGCGCGCCGTCGATGCGTTTTATCGTCGACTTCGGGCAAACCGAACCGCTGATGGGGCAGAACGGCACCGGGCAGTCGGGGAATCCGCTCAGCCCGAACTACCTCAATGGCATCGATCAGTGGCTCAAGGGGCAGTACATCGGGTTGCCGATGCAGCCGCAGAACTTTGACCGGGTTTATGGCAAGGCGCGTCTGACTCTGACACCGGGCAAGTAGCGGAAGATCAAGAGCCCCTCACCCTAGCCCTCTCCCAGAGGGAGAGGGGACTGATCCGGGGATACTCGAGAAATACACCGACGTGAAAAATTTGCCGTGAATCCATAGTCGACACGATTTCTCAGGTCGATGGATAGCGTCATACACTTCGGTCGCCCCCCTCTCCCTCCGGGAGAGGGCTGGGGTGAGAGTCGCTGCAAAGACACACCGACGTAAAAACCCCGCCGTGAATCCATAGTCGACACGGTTTCT
>NZ_JBIWAL010000046.1:33984-46163 GCF_044760045.1 Pseudomonas sp. NPDC098747
CCCCCCTCTCCCTCCGGGAGAGGGCTGGGGTGAGAGTCGCTGCAAAGACACACCGACGTAAAAACCCCGCCGTGAATCCATAGTCGACACGGTTTCTCAGGTCGATGGATAGCGTCATACACTTCGGTCGGCCCCCTCTCCCTCCGGGAGAGGGCTGGGGTGAGGGTCGCTCTTGAAAATCCATAGAACTTCTAACCACGCACCATCCTCATAGCTAACAAGCCCCCCATTCTGGTAACGACATGGATCTTGTTATCGCGCGCCCGGAAGGTTTGTATTGCCCCGCCGGGGATTTCTATATCGACCCCTGGCGCCCCGTCGAGCGTTCGGTGATCACCCATGCCCACGGTGATCACGCCCGCACCGGCAACCAGCATTATCTGGCCAGCAGCGCCAGCGAAGGGATTCTGCGCGCGCGTCTGGGACAGGACATCAACCTGCAAACCCTCGCCTATGGCCAACGCCTGACCCACCACGGTGTCACCTTGAGTTTCCACCCGGCCGGTCATGTGCTCGGCTCGGCGCAAGTGCGTCTGGAATACGGCGGCGAAGTCTGGGTCGCCTCCGGGGATTACAAGATCGAGCCGGACGGCACCTGCACGCCGTTCGAACCCGTACGCTGCCACACGTTCATCACTGAATCGACCTTTGGCCTGCCGATCTATCGCTGGCAGCCACAGGCGCAGGTGTTCAGCGAAATCAACGAGTGGTGGAAAGCCAACATCGCCGCCGGCAAGGCCAGCGTGTTGTTCTGCTATTCCTTCGGCAAAGCCCAGCGAATCCTCCACGGCATCGATGAAAGCCTCGGACCGATCCTCAGCCACGGCGCCGTCGAACCATTGAACCGGGTTTATCGCGAGGCAGGCGTGTACCTGCCGCCGACGATCTACGCCGGTGATGTGAAGAAAAACGATCCGATCATGCGCCAGGCCCTGGTCATCGCTCCGCCATCGGCCGGCGGCAGTACCTGGATGCGCCGTTTCGGCGACTACAGCGACGCGTTCGCCAGTGGCTGGATGCGCCTGCGCGGCACGCGTCGGCGGCGTGGGGTCGATCGCGGTTTCGTGCTGTCCGACCACGCCGACTGGCCCGGTCTGTTGTGGGCGATCAACCAGACCGGCGCCGAGCGGGTGATGGTTACCCACGGTTCAATTGGCGTACTGGTGCGCCATCTGCGCGAGCAAGGCCTCGATGCTCAAGGATTCAACACCGAATACGGCGATGACGAAGAAGAAAGCGCCCCCAGCGCACCGAACATTGCCGAGGTCCCGGCATGAAAGCCTTCGCCGAGTTGTACGCCGAACTCGACGCCACCACGTCCAGCAACGCCAAACTGGCGGCCATGCAGGCCTACTTCACTCAGGCCGAACCACAAGACGCCGCGTGGGCGGTGTATTTTTTATCCGGCGGCCGGCCCCGGCAACTGGTGCCCGTGCGAATCTTGCGCGAACTGGCGGTCGCGGTCTCAGGGCTGACGCCATGGTTGTTCGAGGAGAGCTACCAATCGGTCGGCGACCTTGCGGAAACCATCTCGCTGGTGCTGCCGGAAAACCCGCACAGCTCCGACGCCGGCCTCGCCGAATGGATCGAGGAAAAACTGCTGCCCCTGCGCGGTGAGACGCCAGAGTTCCTGTCCAGGCAGTTGCCGGCGCTGTGGGCGCAACTGGATCGGGCGAGCCTGATGCTGTGCATAAAACTGATCACCGGCAGCTTCCGCGTCGGCGTGTCGAAACTGCTGGTGACCCGCGCGTTGGCCTCAATGGCAGGGCTCGACAGCAAGCGCGTGGCGCAGCGTCTGGTGGGTTACACCGACCTGTCGAACCGGCCGAACGCTGCCAGTTACCTGAAATTGATCGCCGCAGAATCTGCCGACGAGCATTCTCAGCGAGGTGGCCAGCCGTACCCGTTCTTCCTCGCGCATGCCTTGGCGCAACCAGTTGAGGAGTTCGAAGCGCTGATCGGCCCGGCAAGCAATTGGCAGGTGGAATGGAAGTGGGATGGCATCCGCGCGCAAGTGGTCAAGCGTGACGGCCGTTTGTGGGTGTGGTCGCGCGGCGAAGAACTGGTGACCGAGCGCTTCCCCGAACTGGATGTGCTGGTGCACGGCTTGCCCGATGGCACAGTGATCGACGGCGAAATTGTGGTGTGGAAAAGCACCCGTCCGCACACCGAAGACGCCTTCGATCCGCAATCGACCGAGCCGCCCGCGGTGCAACCGTTCGCCCTGCTACAACAGCGAATCGGGCGCAAAACCCTCGACAAGAAAATCCTCGAAGACGTGCCAGTGGTGGTGCTCGCCTACGACTTGCTGGAATGGCAAGGCGAAGACTGGCGCAATCAGCCGCAAGCCAAGCGCCGAGCACAACTGGAAGACGTCATCGCCCGCTGTAACAGCCCGGTGCTGCTGCCCTCACCGGTATTGACCGGCACGGACTGGTTCGACCTCGCTCGCCAGCGCGAAGCCTCCCGGCGCCTGGGCGTCGAAGGCATGATGCTCAAGGCGCGCGATGCGATGTACGGCGTCGGCCGCACCAAGGACATGGGCGTGTGGTGGAAATGGAAAGTCGACCCGTTCAGTGTCGACGCGGTATTGATTTATGCACAGCGCGGTCATGGTCGCCGCGCCAGCCTGTACAGCGATTACACCTTCGCCGTGTGGGACGGTCCGCCCGAATCCAGTCAGCGCGCACTGGTGCCGTTCGCCAAGGCCTATTCAGGGCTGACGGATGCGGAAATGCGTCAAGTCGACAGCATCGTGCGCAAAACCACCGTGGAAAAATTCGGCCCGGTCAGCAGTGTGAAACCGAGCCTGGTATTTGAACTGGGGTTCGAAGGCATCGCCCTCTCGCGGCGGCATAAAAGCGGAATCGCCGTGCGCTTCCCACGGATGCTGCGCTGGCGGCAGGACAAGACGGTGGACGAGGCGGATAGCCTGGCGACGTTGCAGGATTTATTGGCCTGACCCCACTCTCAAAAGCACAACGATACCCTGTGGCGAGGGGATTTATCCCCGTTGGGCTGCGAAGCGGCCCCAGCATTCCCTCAGGCGGACCAAATTTTTAAGGTTTGCGACTGCTACGCAGCCGAACGGGGCGGTGCGACGTTTCGCTAAATCCCCTCGCCACAAGTGCCCTCGATTTCTGATCATGAACTGAAACGGTGCAAGGTTTTTAAGACGCCCATTTCCGTGCACCAATCCCCTCCTCATCCATCAATCCCCACCTTTTAAAACACTTGTTCGGGACTCTGGTTCGGAAATTGCTACTTTCTATAGGTCGTACGCGTTCCAGTAACAATAATTCTGCGCCACAAGCGCTCATATTGGTTCTTAGGGATTGAATAATGAAAAAAGCATTGCTGACCCTTTCTGCACTGGCGTTGTGCATGGCCGCTGGCTCCGCGCTGGCCAAGGAATACAAAGAGCTGCGCTTTGGCGTTGACCCTTCGTACGCACCGTTTGAGTCGAAAGCGGCCGACGGCAGCCTGGTGGGCTTCGACATCGATCTGGGCAACGCGATCTGCGCCGAACTGAAGGTCAAGTGCAAGTGGGTCGAAAGTGACTTCGACGGCATGATTCCGGGCCTCAAAGCCAATAAATTCGACGGTGTGATCTCGTCGATGACCGTGACTCCAGCCCGCGAAAAAGTCATCGACTTCTCCAGCGAACTGTTCTCCGGCCCAACCGCTTACGTATTCAAGAAGGGTTCCGGCCTGAGCGAAGACGTTGCGTCCCTCAAAGGCAAAACCGTCGGCTACGAGCAAGGCACCATCCAGGAAGCCTATGCCAAAGCCGTGCTGGACAAGGCTGGCGTGAAGACTCAGGCCTATCAGAACCAGGATCAGGTTTACTCCGACCTGACTTCCGGCCGTCTCGATGCCGCCATCCAGGACATGCTGCAAGCCGAACTGGGCTTTCTGAAGTCGCCTAAAGGTGATGGCTACGAAGTCAGCAAGCCAGTCGACAGCGAATTGCTGCCAGCTAAAACTGCTGTCGGTATCAAGAAAGGTAACACTGAGCTGAAAGCGCTTTTGGATAAAGGTATCAAAGCGTTACACGACGACGGCAAATACGCCGAGATTCAAAAGAAACACTTTGGCGATCTGAATCTGTACAGCGGCAAATAATGCCCCGGCGCCCATCCTCGATGGGCGCCTTTTCCATCCGCTCAGGTTGCTGATTTATGTTCGAAAACCTCTTACAAAATCTGGGGCTCTCTGCGTTCAGCCTTCAGGGTTTCGGCCCGTTGCTGTTGCAAGGCACCTGGATGACCATCAAATTATCGGCGATGTCGCTGCTGGTGGCCGTATTGCTCGGTCTGCTCGGCGCCAGTGCCAAGCTGTCAAAAGTCAAACTGGTGCGCCTGCCCGCACAGCTCTACACCACGCTGATTCGCGGGGTGCCCGATCTGGTGCTGATGCTGCTGATCTTCTACAGCCTGCAAACCTGGCTGACGTCGCTGACCGATTACATGGAATGGGAATACATCGAGATCGACCCGTTCAGCGCCGGGGTGCTGACCCTCGGCTTCATTTATGGCGCGTATTTCACCGAAACCTTCCGTGGCGCGATCCTCGCCGTACCGCGCGGTCAGGTTGAAGCCGCCACCGCCTATGGTCTCAAACGCGGCCAGCGCTTTCGCTTCGTGGTATTCCCGCAAATGATGCGCTTCGCGTTGCCGGGCATTGGCAACAACTGGATGGTGATGCTCAAGGCCACCGCGCTGGTGTCGATCATCGGCCTGGCCGATCTGGTCAAAGCTGCGCAGGACGCCGGTAAAAGCACCTATCAACTGTTCTACTTTCTGGTCTTGGCCGCGTTTATCTACCTGCTGATCACCAGTGCCTCGAATTTCATCCTGCGCTGGCTCGAACGCCGTTATGCCGCCGGTTCCCGGGAGGCCGTACGATGATCGAACTCCTGCAGGAATACTGGAAAGCCTTCCTTTATACCGACGGCCAGAACATCACCGGGCTGGCGATGACGATGTGGCTGCTCAGCGCCTCGATCTTCATCGGCTTCATTGTCTCGATTCCGCTGTCGATCGCGCGGGTTTCCCCGCACTTCTATGTCCGCTGGCCGGTGCAGTTCTACACCTACCTGTTCCGTGGCACGCCGCTCTATATTCAACTGCTGATTTGCTACACCGGCATCTACAGCCTTGCCGCCGTGCGCGAGCAGCCGATTCTCGACAGCTTCTTTCGCGATGCGATGAACTGCACGATCCTCGCCTTTGCCCTGAACACCTGCGCCTATACCACGGAGATTTTCGCCGGGTCGATCCGCAGCATGAACCATGGCGAAGTCGAAGCGGCCAAGGCCTACGGTCTGACAGGGTGGAAGCTGTATGCCTACGTGATCATGCCCTCTGCCCTACGCCGTTCGTTGCCTTATTACAGCAACGAAGTGATCCTGATGCTGCACTCGACCACCGTGGCCTTCACTGCGACCATCCCCGACATCCTGAAAGTCGCCCGGGACGCCAACTCGGCGACCTTCCTGACTTTTCAATCGTTCGGCATCGCCGCGCTGATTTACCTGACCATTACTTTTGCGCTGGTCGGCCTGTTCCGCTTGGCCGAACGCCGATGGCTGGCCTTCCTCGGGCCGACTCACTAGGACTAGGATCAAAAAGCAAATGCGCCACCAGATACATGACCTGCTAGCCCCGCTGCCGGGGACCGCACGACAGATTCACAGTTTTCACTTTGGCCCCGAACAGGCCAGAGGCAAGGTCTACATCCAGTCCTCGCTGCATGCCGATGAACTGCCCGGCATGCTCGTGGCCTGGCACCTCAAGCAGCGCCTGGCCGAGCTGGAAGCGGCCGGCCGCCTGCGCAGCGAAATCGTGCTGGTGCCGGTGGCCAACCCGATCGGCCTCGAACAAGTGCTGATGGACGTGCCGCTGGGCCGCTACGAACTGGAGAGCGGGCAGAACTTCAATCGCTGGTTCGTCGACCTCAGCGAAGAGATCGGCAACGACATCGAGGGCAAGCTGAGTGATGACCCGCAACGCAACCTCGAACTGATCCGCGCCAGCCTGCGCCACGCCCTCGCCCGCCAGACCGCCAGCACGCAACTGCAATCCCAGCGCCTGACCCTGCAACGGCTGGCCTGCGATGCCGACATGGTGTTGGACTTGCACTGCGATTTCGAATCGGTGGTTCACCTCTACACCACGCCCGAAGCATGGCCGCAGGTCGAGCCGCTGGCGCGTTACATCGAATCGCGCGCCAGTCTGTTGGCCACTGACTCCGGCGGCCAATCGTTCGACGAGTGCTTCACCCTGCTCTGGTGGCAACTCAAAGAACGATTCGGCGAGCAGTTCGAAATTCCGCTGGGCAGTTTTTCGGTGACCGTCGAGTTGCGCGGTCAGGGCGATGTCAATCACCCCATGGCCAGCCGCGACTGTCAGGCGCTGATCGATTATCTGATCCAGTTCGATGCGATCGTCGGTGAGACCAAACCGCAGCCGCCATTGCCGTTCCCCGCTACGCCACTGGCCGGGGTGGAACCTGTGACCACGCCGGTCGGCGGCCTGCTGGTGTACACCGCCACGGCGGGGCAATACCTGGAGGCGGGCCAACAGATCGCCGAAATCATCGACCCGATCCACGATCGCGTCACCCCCGTTCATTGCACCACTGCCGGCCTGATGTACGCCCGTTCGCTGCGGCGCATGGCCACTGCCGGCATGGTGATCGCCCACGTCGCGGGCGCCGAAGCCTATCGCAGCGGCTACCTACTTTCGCCTTGAGGATGTCTGTCCCATGTACAAACTGACCGTTGAAGGCCTGCACAAAAGCTATGGCGACCATCAGGTGCTCAAAGGTGTGTCGCTCAAGGCCAAAACAGGTGATGTGATCAGCCTGATCGGCGCCAGCGGCTCGGGCAAAAGCACGTTTTTGCGCTGCATCAACTTTCTCGAACAACCCAACGACGGCGCCATGAGCCTCGATGGCCAGGCAATCCGCATGGTCACCGACCGTCACGGCATGCACGTCGCCGACGCTGATGAACTGCAACGCCTGCGCACGCGACTGGCGATGGTGTTTCAACATTTCAACCTGTGGAGCCACATGACCGTGCTGGAAAACATCACCATGGCCCCGCGCCGGGTGCTGGGTTGCAGCAAGCAGGAGGCCGAGGATCGCGCGCGGCGCTATCTGGACAAGGTCGGCTTGCCGGCGCGAGTGGCGGATCAGTACCCGGCGTTTCTCTCCGGTGGTCAGCAGCAACGCGTGGCGATTGCCCGGGCGTTGGCGATGGAGCCGGAAGTCATGCTGTTCGACGAACCGACCTCGGCGCTCGACCCGGAGCTGGTGGGCGAAGTGCTGAAGGTGATTCAGGGCCTCGCGGAAGAAGGCCGGACGATGATCATGGTGACGCACGAGATGAGTTTTGCGCGCAAGGTGTCGAGCCAAGTGTTGTTTCTGCATCAGGGATTGGTGGAGGAGGAAGGCGCCCCCGAAGACGTGTTGGGCAATCCAAAAAGCGAACGCCTGAAGCAATTCCTTAGTGGCAACCTCAAGTAACGTTCGACACGAAACCCATGTGGGAGCGAGCTTGCTCGCGAAGGCATTCCCTCAGTCATATCAATGTTGACTGTATTGACGCCTTCGCGAGCAAGCTCGCTCCCACAGGGAAATCCATCAGCCGACAAAATTAAACTTGTCCTGCCAAGCTGCGGTCACTGGAAGAACCCCTCCAGAGCGCGCGAAGCCGGCATGGCGAAATCTCCCGACCTTGCAAAAACCTGGTTCAGCGCCCGTGCCTGGAAGCCATTCGCCTTTCAGAAACAGGTCTGGGCGGCAGTAAAAAACGGCCAGTCCGGACTGCTCCACGCCAGCACCGGCGCCGGTAAAACCTATGCAGTGTGGTTTGCCGCACTCAATCGCTTCGCTCAATCCGCTCCCGTTGTTGAAACCACGCGCAAACGCAAACCCGTTGCCGAACCGCTGACCGTGCTGTGGATAACACCGATGCGCGCACTTGCCGCCGACACTGCACGCGCCTTGCAAACGCCGCTGACCGATTTGCAGATCCCGTGGAGCGTTGGTCTGCGCACCGGTGATACCAGCAGCAGCGAACGCGCGCGCCAGAGCCGACGCTTGCCGACCACGTTGATCACCACCCCGGAAAGCCTGACGCTGCTGCTCGCCCGCGCCGACGCCCACAGCGCGCTGTCGACCCTGCGCATGATCGTCGTGGACGAATGGCACGAGTTGCTCGGCAACAAACGCGGCGTGCAACTGCAACTGGCCCTCGCCCGTCTGCGTTATTGGCAGCCAGACCTTATCGTCTGGGGCGTCTCCGCCACGCTCGGTAATCAATCCCACGCCGAGCAGGTGCTGATCCCACAGGGCGGCGGCATCAGCATTCAGGGCCAGAGCGAAAAATCCCTGAAGGTCGACCCCCTCCTCCCACCGACTATTGAACGCTTTCCCTGGGCCGGACACATCGGTCTGAAGATGCTGCCGCAAGTGGTCGCCGAGCTCGACGCCTGCGCCAGCACGCTGGTGTTCACCAACACCCGAGCGCAGTCGGAAATCTGGTATCAGGCGCTGCTTGAAGCTCGGCCGGACTGGGCCGGGTTAATCGCCTTGCACCACAGCTCATTGTCCCGCGACACCCGCGACTGGGTGGAACAGGCCTTGAAGGACGGTCATTTGAAGGCGGTGGTCTGCACCTCCAGTCTGGATCTGGGCGTGGATTTCTTGCCGGTGGAACGCGTGCTGCAAATCGGTTCGGCCAAGGGTGTCGCCCGCCTGATGCAGCGCGCCGGGCGTTCCGGCCATGCACCGGGACGCACCTCGCGGGTGACGCTGGTGCCGACTCACAGCCTTGAGCTGATCGAAGCCGTCGCTGCCCGCGACGCCGTGGCGCAACGGCGCATCGAACCTCGACAGTCGCCGCACAAACCGCTGGATGTGCTGGTGCAACATTTGGTCAGCATGGCGCTGGGGGGCGGATTTATACCCGAGGAACTGTACGAAGAAGTCCGCGGTGCCTGGGCTTATCGTGACCTGACACCGGCGGATTGGGCGTGGGCGCTGGCTTTCGTACGCCATGGCGGGATGTCTCTGACGGCGTATCCGGATTACCGGCGAGTCGAACCGGATGAGCACGGTGTCTGGCGCGTACCTGATGCGCGTCTGGCGCGGCGGCACCGCATGAGCATTGGCACCATCGTCAGCGACGCGAGCATTCAACTCAAGTTCTGGAGCAAGGGTGGCGGTGGCAAACAGCTTGGCAGCGTCGAGGAAGGCTTTATCGCACGGCTTAAACCGGGTGATGGTTTTCTGTTCGCCGGACGTTTGCTGGAACTGGTACGCGTAGAAAACATGACCGCTTACGTCAAACGCAGCACCGCGAAAAAAGCCGCGGTGCCGCGTTGGAATGGCGGGCGCATGCCGCTCTCCAATGAACTGGCCGAGGCGGTAGTCACGCGTTTCACTGCTGCCGCGCAGGGTGAATTTGTCGGGCCGGAAATGCAGGCGCTGCGCCCCTTGCTGGAAACGCAGGCACGCTGGTCTGGCCTGCCCACGACCGATAACTTACTGGTCGAGGTGCTGAAATCCCGCGAAGGCTGGCACCTTTTTCTCTATCCGTTTGCCGGACGTCAGGTGCATTTGGGGCTCGCCAGCCTGCTCGCCTGGCGCGTCAGTCAGCGTCAGCCGGTGACGTTCTCGATTGCGGTCAACGATTACGGTCTCGAGTTGCTCAGCGCCACCCCGGTGGATTGGTCGCAGCAACTTGATGCCGAGCTGTTCAGCCCCGAGCATCTGCTGCGGGATGTTCTGGCCAGCCTCAACGCCGGCGAACTGGCCCTGCGGCGTTTTCGGGAGATCGCCCGAATTGCCGGGCTGGTGTTCGCCGGTTACCCCGGCGCGCCAAAAAGTACACGCCAGGTGCAGGCCTCCAGCGGTTTGTTTTTCGAAGTTTTCAAACAATATGACGCCGACAACCTGCTACTCGCGCAGGCCGGGGAAGAAGTCCTACGAGAAGAACTGGATATTCACAGGCTGGAACAGACGCTGGAGCACATCAATCGCATGAAGCTCGACGTGCACCTGATCAAACGTCCTACACCGTTGGGTTTTCCGCTGCTGGTGGAGCGTATGCGCGAGAGCATGAGTTCGGAAAAGCTCGCTGACCGAATCAGACGGATGGTGGGTGATCTGGAGCAAACCGCTGACAAAGGCAACGCCTGATGAATGCGCCCTACCCGGTTCGCCTGGCCGGTGAAGAACTCTGGTTGTTGCCGGAAAAAGCCCTGTATTGGCCGGCGCAACAGGCGTTACTTATCGCTGATGTACATTTCGGCAAGGCTGCCGCCTATCGCAGTCTAGGCCAACCGGTCCCGCAAGGCACGACGGCGAGCAACATCGCGGTGATTGATCGATTGTTGGCGAAACTGCCCTGTCGGCAACTGATATTTCTTGGCGATTTCCTCCACGGCCCCGGCTCTCATGCGGTAGGCACCTTAAGCGCGCTGTCGGAATGGCGATCACGCCACGCTGATCTGCCGATGACGCTGATTCGCGGCAATCACGACAAACGCGCGGGCGACCCGCCCGCATCGCTGAACATTCGCGTCGTGCCGGAACCGCTGTTGCTCGGCCCGTTCGCCTTGCAGCACGAGCCCGATCCCCACGCTGAAAGACATGTGCTGGCCGGACATGTGCACCCGGTCTATCGGCTGCACGGCAAAGGTAGGCAGAGCTTGCGCCTGGCCTGTTTCAAACTGGGCGAGCGTATCAGCCTGATGCCGGCGTTTGGTGCGTTTACCGGCGGTTATCGGGTCGAACGCGACGAGACCTGTAGGATTTTTATCATCGGCGACAACGAAATATGGCCAGTCAGTTGAAGTCCTTATGGACCTCAACTGACTGGCCATTTATTTAGCGCGTTTTTTATGCGAATCAGGCGACAGGCGCGGGTGGCGGCTCATCCGGAAGGGTCGGTTCGCCCGGCTCGGTCGGTTGTTCGTTGGGGGTATCAGGATCAGGCTGACCAGGAATCCCGCCGGCCATGCTGATGGGCGGATGTGCCAACAAGGACCAGGCCAAAACGCCAATCTGATTGGGCTCAAGCCTTGCCAGTTCGGCACTGATATGCGGATCGATCTTCATGGGGCACTCCTCGGCGAAGGCCCGTTTTGCCAGAAACAAAAACGGGCAGTACACCCCATAGAGTGTCTGCCCGCCAAAGAATTCCCGACATCCGCCGGATGGACGAATCAGGTGCGCGGCAGAGTCACGCCACGCTGGCCCTGATACTTGCCGCCGCGATCCTTGTAGGAAACTTCACACTCTTCGTCGGACTCCAGGAAGAGCATCTGCGCCACGCCTTCGTTGGCATAGATTTTCGCCGGCAGATTGGTGGTGTTGGAGAATTCCAGGGTCACGTGGCCTTCCCACTCAGGCTCGAGCGGGGTGACGTTGACGATAATGCCACAACGCGCGTAGGTGCTTTTACCCAGGCAGATGGTCAGTACATTGCGTGGAATACGGAAGTATTCGACGGTGCTGGCCAGGGCGAAGGAGTTCGGCGGGATGATGCAAACGTCACTGTGGATGTCGACGAAGCTGCCGGCGTCGAAGTTTTTCGGATCGACGATGGCCGAGTTGATGTTGGTGAACACCTTGAAGTGGCTGGTGCAGCGCACGTCGTAACCGTAGCTCGACACACCGTAGGAGATCACACGGTTGTCATCGTTGCCGCGCACCTGGCGCTCGACGAACGGTTCGATCATGCCGTGTTCCTGCGCCATGCGGCGAATCCACTTGTCCGATTTGATGCTCATGGCGGGTGTCCTGTATAGCGAGGTGGAAAAATTCTGTCCGGCATCTTACCGGTCGCGCAGCCGCGTTCAAAGTGCGCGGTGCAATTCTCGCCGAACACCCTGGAATTACGGGTTCTGACGACGAAACGACACACCGTCGATCCCGAAAACAAAGAAACCTTTGCAAGAAGGATTGGCACATTCCAGAAAAAGGGTTAAGGTGGCGCCACTGTGCTGCTTGTGTCACTGAGAATCTCTACACGATATGTTGAATTTCGATCCAACCATCTACAAGAATTTTTCCTGCTCTTTGCACTCAGTCTCGGCCAGGGTTCTTCCTGTTCCGCAGTTATCTTTGTTCAAGGAGTTACACCATGTCTAATCGCCAAACCG
>NZ_JBIWAL010000047.1:0-45890 GCF_044760045.1 Pseudomonas sp. NPDC098747
CAGCGTGTAATCTCTCTGACTGCGTCTTCCGCCCGTATCCATTGCGCCCTCCTGATAAAAAGCCAGAAGGTGTAAACCTTATTCAGGACGCGACAAAGACAAGAAAAAAGACGCCGAGCCAAAAAAAGCTGCAAAGAAAGCTGATAGCAAGCCAGAAAAGGCCAAGAAATCAGAGAAGTCTGAAAAGCCTGCAAAAAAGAAAAAGTGATATCTGCTATCTGCTAGGGCTTTGCGCCCTAGCTTTTTCAGGGCGGCCCTAAATCATCAGGCGAGCTCCTCATGCCTGCGCACATCACCCAAAGAATCCCGTTGCATCGACTGCAGGTTCTTCTCGATGGTTTCGCAGAGCGCTTCCATCTGGATCTGGTGTTCGCTGTGGCGAAACGGGCTTTGCAGGTCGGTACCGATGCGCTCGATGGCCAGTAGCATGAAACCCACCACGGTCGAAGCGAGCGGGGTGTACCAGCCCAGAGACTCCACCAGTCCCACTGGCACGATCAGGCAGAACAGCGAAATAAACAGCCGTGGGAAATACACATAAGGGTAGGGCAGTGGGGTGTTGGCGATCCGCTCCATTCCGCCCTGGCTGTTGGACAGATCGACCATCGTCGATTCCAGCCGCGCAAGGCGAATGCTGTCCAGGCGCCCGGCTTTGTATTCCCGAGCGAGCAAGGCAGCAGAACCGGTGAGGATGTCGTTGGCAAAGTTGTTGGTGGTGCCGCTGCGAGCGAATTCATCAGCAGGGATGAACGCACGTACCTCCTCCGGGCAAGGCTGGCCCTGCAAGTGCGCCGCGAGGCAATTCACATAGGCGACATGACGGCGTAGCAGGGTCGATTTGACCGGGTTCACCTCGCCGCCTGCGTCATCCAGCAGCGTCAGCACTTGCCGGGCGAAGCTGCGGGAATTGTTGATCATCATGCCCCACAGCGTTCGTGCCTCCCACCAACGGTTGTAGGCGCTGCTGTTGCGAAAACTGATCAACACCACCAATGCCGAACCGAGCAATGTCAGGGGCATCAGCGGCAGGTTGATCTTGGCATTGAGAAACAACATGAAGTCTACGGTGACGGCGATGTCCCAAAGCAACAGCCAGAACAGGGACCAGCCCACATAGCCCATGGTTTTGATGATCAGGCGGTATTTTTTGACGATGGCAGCTTTCAAACGGAAACCTCGAGGCGAGCAGTAAGCATTAACGCCTTAGCTCGGACGGTGTTTTCGGGGTAAAGGTTCGCTGACTGACCAAGACGACGTTGTGATCAACGTCACCATTCGTCCAATACTCGGCACTCGGCAGGCTGGATCGTTTCACAACTTCAAGCACGGACTTCCCGCGCGCCAGTTGGAGAGCCAGCATGGAAATCGATGAGAATGCGCCAGGCAACCTGTCTCAACAGGAGGTCACGCGCACCACGGACAATGAAACGGGGCATGACCCTCGGCGCGATCAGCCCGAGATTCCGCTGCCGAGCGATGATGAGGCGGCGGTCGATGAAGATATGAGCGACGTGGATGCGAATAACTCGGTGTCGAGCGAGCATCCGTAGGCGAGATGATCGAGCGTCGGAAACCCGGCTTTGCACCGGGTTTTTATTGCCTGCAATTCCCGCAAATCGTGGACTCAGATCGCAAATCTTCCTGATGAAATCTTCAGTGCAAAGCATAAAACGGCGCGGCACCCGAAGGTGCCGCGCACAAGTGCAATGAAGTGGCTCGCAGAGGCTTACGGCAGGGCGTAAGCCATCACGTAGTCACCACGATCGGTCGACTGACGAGCACCACCGGCGGTGATGACGATGAACTGCTTGCCGGTCTTCGGCGAAACGTAAGTCATCGGGCCGCCCTGGCTGCCGACTGGCAGGCGCGCCTTCCAGACTTCTTCACCGTTGCCGCTGTTGAATGCGCGCAGGTAGAAGTCTTGAGTACCGGCGATAAAGATCAGGCCACCTTGCGTCGACAGGGTGCCGCCGAGAGTCGGCAGACCCACCTTGATCGGCAGGTGCATGCGAATACCCAGCGGACCGGTGTCTTCAACAGTGCCGACCGGCACTTGCCAGGCGATTTTCTGCGTCTTCATATCGATGGCGGTCAGCGTGCCGAATGGCGGCGCCTGGCAAGGAATGCCGGCGACCGACAGGAAGCGGTTTTTGTTCACCGCGTAAGGCGTGCCTTTGAGTGGGACGGCGCCCATCCCGGTGTTCAGCGATTCGCCACCGGAAGCGGCCTGCGCCTTGTTTTGTGACGGGATCATCTGAATCCACAGACCCAGACGCATGTCGTTGACGAAGATAAAGCCATGCACCGGATCGGTTGAGATGCTGCCCCAGTTCATGCCGCCCAGCGAACCCGGGAAGCTCAGGGATTTGTCGGTGCCCGGCGCGGTGTACAAGCCGTCATAACGCATCGACTTGAAATCGATCCGGCACAACAGCTGATCGTACGGCGTTGCACCCCACATGTCCGATTCGGTCAAGTGCTGAGCGCCGATCTGCGGCATACCCACCGATTTTGGCTGGGTTGGCGAATATGGCTCGTTAGGGATGTTGGCCGCTTTGACTGGCACTTCCTCGACCTTGGTCAGCGGTTTGCCGGTGGCGCGATCGAGCACGTAGATCTGCCCCGCCTTGGTGCCGATGACCAGCGCCGGAACGGTTTTGCCGTCCTTGGTGAAGTCAATCAGGCTCGGCTGCATCGGCAGGTCGAAGTCCCAGAGATCGTTGTGAACGGTCTGGTAGACCCACTTTTCTTCACCACTGTTGGCGTCGAGCGCGAGGATCGAAGCACCGTAGGTGTGATCCAGTTTGCTGCGTTCAACGCCGTAGATGTCGGTGGACGAACTGCCCATCGGCAGGAACACGGTGTTGGTCGCCGCGTCGTAAGACATCGGCGCCCAGCTGTTCGGCGTGCTGCGCACATAGGTGCTGCCGTCGGCTGGCGCGTTGCGATCCAGCGGGTTACCCGGGTCGAACGCCCAGCGCATGGCGCCGGTGATCACATCGAAACCACGGATCACGCCGCCCGGCATGTCGGTTTGCACGTTGTCGGCCACTCGACCGCCAACTACTACGGTGGTGCCGGCCATCAGCGGTGCGGAGGACAATTGATAGTAGCTGTCCGGGACATTCCCAAGACCTGCCTTGAGATCAACCTGGCCGTTGTTGCCAAAACCTTGGCAGAACTCGCCGGTGTCGGCATCTACAGCGATCAGGCGGGCGTCGATGGTGTTGGTCAGCAAACGGCGCTGGCAGTTGGCAGCAGGGGCGGCCGCAACTGCTTGAGCAACCGGCGAGTTTTCAGGCTTGGCGACTGCCGCTGTGGCGTCGAAGTAAGCCATGCCACGGCAACGCTGCCAGACTTTCGACTGTGCGTTGATCGAGTTTTTCCAGATTTCCTTGCCGGTGTCGGCATCCAGAGCGATCAGGTTGTTGTGCGGGGTGCAGATGAACACTTTGTTGCCGACTTGCAGGGGGGTGAGCTGGTCTTCGGCACCGTTGCCATCGCTCTCGGCGACGTCACCGGTGTGGTAGGTCCACGCGACCTGCAATTTGTCGACGTTGTTGCGATTGATCTGATCGAGCGCGGCGAAGCGGCTGCCACCTTCGGTATTACCGTAGTGCGCCCAGTCTTTCTGCGCTTTCTCTGGTTCAACAGGTGTGAGGCCCGGGCCAGTGCCGGTTGCCGCGACCGTAGGGTGGGCGACGAACATGTTGCCGGCAGCAACGGCCAGTGCCACCGCCAATACAGCGGCAACACCATAAGCGCCACGGCCAGGCACGCCGCCGTTTGCACGTTTCAGCAGGGGATAAACCAACGTGACGGCCAGGCCGACCGCGCCGAACATGAACAGGCGCGAGAACAACGGCCAGAATACCAGACCCGCGTCGCTGACTGCCCAGACAGCCGTTGCGAGCAGGAACGCTGCGAACAACCAGGCGCCTGCCGGCTTGTAGCGCGCGATCAGCAAACCGGCAATGGCCATCACCAGACCGCCGACCAGGAAGTACCACGAACCACCGAGGCCGACCAACTTCACGCCCCCGGCCGCCAGCGCCAGACCGAGCAGGGCGATGATTACACCCAGCCCGATCAGAATGAATTTTGATACGCCAGAGACGCGTTGACTTTGCTTCACGTTGAGAGCCCCGTTGAAATGAAGCGCGCAGTATATAGTTAGGTAACTATCTAGTTAAATCACAAATTCACCTTCAAGCGTAGTTCGCCTCTGTACTAGGTGCTTTTTGGGAAATATAGAGCTCGCCCCGAATTTGATCCGTTTGGCCAAATGCTGACGACAGGCGCAAAAACTGCTGGGTAACACCGCCCGTCGCAGGGGGATCATGAAAATTGCAATTATTCCTTTAGGCACCGTTTCAGATCATTGTGGACTCCGTATCGCTGGTGCCGATCCAAGCGCAGATGTGCAGGGAAGGCGCACTTTTGATAAAAATGGCCGCTTCCCGCGAGTGCGTGCGCTGTTCCAACCTTGAAAAAACCAGGAGGAGTAATGTCACAACCTGTTTCGTCTGCAAAGCCGACCCAAGCGTCAAACCGGCGCTGGATGGGGGTGGCGTTCTGGCTGGTACTGGCAGGCGTTGCGGTGCTGTTGCTGGTCAGTGGCTACGGTGCCTTGGCGAATGCCAACCGCGCTAACTTGCAACTCGCCGTTTTGGGAGGACTTTCCGGATTTGGTGCAACCGCGCTGGGCGCCGTGGCGGCCATTGCGCTGCGCGACATCGCCGCCCGCACGCAGGACATCATGCTCGGCTTCGCCGCCGGCATGATGCTCGCCGCCAGCTCGTTTTCATTGATTCTTCCCGGTATCGAAGCCGCTCGTGAGCTTAGCGGCAACCCGTTGCTGGCTGCCGGCATCGTCGTGCTCGGGCTGGGCCTGGGTGTCGCCCTGATGATCGGGCTCGACCGATTCGTCCCCCACGAACATGCCGAGAGCGGTCGACGCGGCCCTGAAGTCGAGCGTATCAATCGGGTCTGGTTGTTCGTCCTGGCGATTACCTTGCACAACCTGCCGGAAGGCATGGCCATCGGCGTCAGTTTCGCCAATGGCGATATGCAAGTCGGTTTGCCCCTGACGACAGCTATTGCAATCCAGGACATTCCCGAAGGTCTGGCGGTGGCTCTGGCCTTACGGGTGACCGGAATTTCAGCGCTGCGCGCCGCAATGATCGCCATCGCATCCGGCTTGATGGAGCCACTGGGCGCAGTCGTCGGCCTGGGTATTTCCAGCAGCTTTGCCCTCGGTTATCCGATTGCACTGGGGCTTGCCGCCGGCGCGATGATTTTTGTCGTGTCCCACGAGGTCATTCCGGAAACGCACCGCAACGGCCACGAAACCCCGGCGACGCTTGGGCTGATGCTCGGGTTCGGCGTGATGATGTTTCTCGACACGGCGCTGGGTTAGTCGTTCGTCGACCGGTTTGAACTCACTATGGGGGCCGCGTACCCAGACGACATCGAAGCTTTGACCCGGTCAGCGCTCGCCGAGGTTATCGACGTCTGCCGGATTTAGAACTAACCCATCAGGAAGAGCGCAATCGCAGGATCTGCGCACCATCAAAAGGGTCAGTCAGGTAATGGGCGTGGACCCCAAACGTATCGAGCAGGCGCTGCGGGCTCAGCACTTCGAGTGGTTTGCCAAGGGCGACGAGTCGGCCCTTTTCCAGCACGGCCAAGCGATCGCAGGTCAGTGCCTGATTGAGGTCGTGCAGGGCAATCACTGTCGTGACAGGCAACGCTTGAACCACATTCAAAATGGCCAGTTGATGCTGGATATCCAGGTGATTGGTGGGTTCATCCAGCAGCAGAATTTGCGGACGTTGGGCGAGGGCGCGAGCGATGTGCGCGCGTTGCCGCTCGCCGCCGGAAAGGCTGCGCCAAGAGCGAGTACGCAGATGCGCCGCATCAACATCACGCAATGCTTGATCAACGATGCAGTCGTCCCCGGTCGACCATGGACTGAGGGCTGACAGCCATGGCGTTCGACCCAGCGCCACGGCATCAAACACGCTGATCGCGTCGAGGGTGTCCGCCTGTTGCTCGACCACGGCCAGCGTTTGCGCAATGGTTCGGCGCGACAGCGTCTTCAGGCGTTGGCCGTGGAGATGAATATCGCCGCGACTCGGCGCGCGTACGCCGGACAGCAGTTTGAGCAGCGTGGATTTGCCAGAGCCGTTGGGCCCAACGAGGCCCAGGGTCTCGCCGCGACGGATGTCCAGATCAATCTCGTGCAGCAACCGTGCATCACGGATATCAAAGCCGAGGCCAGAACAACTCAGCACAGATTCGCCGACGACAGGCGCGATGGCATTCATCGGGCATTCCTCCGGCCGATCAGGATCAGCGCGAACACCGGCGCACCGACCAACGCGGTGATCACACCGACCGGAATCACCTGGCCTTTGATCAGCGTCCGCGACAGCACATCAGCACCAATCAGAAACACCGCGCCGCCCAATGCACTCGCTGGCAGCAGACGCGTATGGCGGGTGCCGAGCAAAAGCCTGACGGCGTGGGGAATGACCAATCCAACGAAACCGATAGAACCGACAATCGAGACCATCACAGCCGTCACCAATGCGGCGCAACTGATCAACAGCAACTGCACGCGACGCACCGGAATCCCGAGCGAAGCTGCCGAGTCGACGCCGAAGGTAAAAGCATCCAGCGCACGACGATGCCACAGGCACACAACGAGGCCGATGAGCGCAACCGGCACCGCCAGCCATACCGATGGCCAGCGTACGCCACTGAGATTGCCGAGCATCCAGAACATAATGCCGCGTGCTTGTTCGGAGCTGGCCGACTTGGTAATCAGAAACGCCGTGAGCGCATTGAACAGCTGCGAGCCGGCGATGCCCGCCAGGATGATTTGCCCGGTGTTGCCGGGTGAACCGCTGGCACGGCCAAGCAAAACCACCACGGCGAAAGCCACAACGGCGCCGCCAAACGCACCGACGGACATGGAAATCGCCCCCGCGCCGAAGCCCAGCAACGCAACCATCACCGCGCCCGTCGATGCACCAGCGGAAATGCCCAGCAAATACGGATCGGCCAACGGGTTGCGCAACAGCGATTGCAGAATCACCCCGCAAGTCGCCAGGCCAGCGCCGCAAGCAGCAGCCACCAGCGCGCGCGTCAGGCGATAGTTCCAGACGATGCCCTCATCGATGGGATCGAGTACATACCCGGCCGCCCACAATTTGTTGGCCAGCACCTGGAACACCACGATGGGATCAATGGTTGTCTCACCAATGGCCACACCAGCAATCACCGCTAAAAGCAGAAACGCCAGTGCAAGCACGGTGCGTATCAACGTCGTGGTCATTTGGACAGGTCGTAACCGTTGATAGCGGTGGCCAGCGCTGCGATGCCGTCGAACGTCCTCATGCTCGCCTGCATGGCCATGGCGTCGAGAATGATGATGCGGTTGTTTTTCACGGCGTCCATGTTGCGGGTCACGGGATCGCTGCGCAGGAATTCCAGCTTCTTCAGATAGTCGTCAGCCGGGAAGCGCCGGCGATCCATGCGCGCGATGATCAGGAATGTCGGGTTGGCTTTGGCGATGGTTTCCCATCCGACGGTTGGCCATTCTTCATCCGACTCCACCACGTTGCGCACGCCCAGCGTGTCGAGCATGAAGTCTGGAACACCCTTGTGCCCGGCGACGTACGGGTCGATATCCAGACTGGCACTGGAAAACCAGACCAGTGCGCTGGTGTCTTTCAGGTTCTTGTTGTGCGCCATCGCAATTGACTTGGCGAGGCTGGCCTTGAGGTCTGCGTTCAGCTGTTGAGCACGCGGCTGAACATCAAAAATCTCACCGAACTGGGTGATGCTTTTATAGATGCTGTCGATGCGAAACGGCGCAAGACGGGTGCCGTCGGCGCCGACCAGATTGTCCTTGGCCTCGCAGTCAGAGGGCATCAAATAGGTCGGAATCTTCAGTTCGTGAAACTGCTCGCGGGTGCCGACGGCGCCTTGTGGCCCGACCATCCATTCCAGTTCGACAGCCACTAGCTGCGGGCGTTTGGCGATCACCGACTCGAAACTCGGTTCGTTATCGGCCAAGCGTTCGATCTTGTCGTTTTGCGCCTTGTACTGAGGCAGCACGTCGTTGAACCACACCGAAGTCCCGACCAATTTGTCACCCAGCCCGAGCGCGAAAAGCATCTCCGTGCCGGCCTGGCCGATCGACACCGCACGGGCAGGGGCCTGCGCGAAGGTCAGCGTGCTGCCGCAGTTTTCAATTGTCAGGGGATACTGCGTCGGTGCTGCATGGGCGAGGGCGCCAAGACCCAGGCCAGCGACGAGGGCGACAAAACGAGGCAACAGCATGATGCAATCTCCATTTGAACCGTACACGGAGCCAGGGTGTAGGGTCTGGAAACACATCTCGAACGCTGCCGGATAAGCAGTGCAAGGTCGATCACCGAAGTGACGCGCACAAAGATGTCCTTCCCGGACACCCCGCCGGTTAGTGATTGTTGCTTGGCCGGCAGGTCTCCTGACTGATGCGTCATCGCCTGCTCCAGCCTTCCCGGGAGCAATCCCAGTGGCAGTTCAGAAGCAGGCTCAGCATCTACAGTTGCGGGGGCAGTTCCGTTTGATGCGTTGGGCGCATCACGGATTCCCTATTAATCCCAATTGGAAACCGGCGGGCGGCATGGTAGCCGATCGTGGCGGTTGAGGCGAACGGGCGTGCTTGTTTCAAGCATGGGGCGGCGTCAGTCGAAGGGGCGGTGGCGAATGTGCCTTTTCCTCCCTCCTATTGAGTTGCTGCAACGATTCACCACTGCTTGTATCCTTGTTCAAGAAGAGGATGCATGGCTCCAGCTATTGCCCTGACCCAATAGACGCTGGAACGGAAAACCGGACTTTCCTTAAGGTAGTAACGTGAAGCGTGATTCCCACCTGGTTGTGCTTTTGCTGCTGGTCATCGGTTGCTCCCTGGCGTCACTGACTGTCTGGA
The DNA here is from genome assembly GCF_044760045.1 of Pseudomonas sp. NPDC098747. Lineage (NCBI taxonomy): Bacteria > Pseudomonadati > Pseudomonadota > Gammaproteobacteria > Pseudomonadales > Pseudomonadaceae > Pseudomonas > Pseudomonas sp. NPDC098747. Next base: position 8,987 of record NZ_JBIWAL010000047.1, read on the forward strand.
AAGTATTGGCCTCGCGAGATCGAGCACTGGAGGAGGTGGATGTCCATGGCTTGAACCTGACCCAGGCGCTTTCTACCTACTCCGAAGGGACCGTCCGCCAAAGCTCGCTGCTGTTACTCGGGCTTGTCGAACGCCTGGAAACCGAAGGCAGTGGGCCGGCACAGATTCAGCGACTGAGTGCATTGATCAACCGCCAGGAACCGTTGATGCCACAGCTCAGTGGTATCACCATCTACGATAATCAGGGACGCTGGCTGATGTCCTCCAATCGACCGATTCCGGCCGGGGCAAACAGCAGCGATCGGGCCTATTTCATACATCATCGCGATGATCCCTCCCGTGAAACCTTTATCGGTCCGCCCATCCAGAGCCGCACCAACCAAGAGTGGGTGATCACCGTCAGCCGCCGCTTCAATGATGCTGGCGGTGAGTTTGCCGGGGTGGTGGCGGTCACCTTGGGCGTCGAAAACTTTCTTCGGTTGTTCGGAAAAATCGACGTGGGGCAGGAGGGCGCCATCGGCTTGTCCTACACCGATGGGACGTTGCTGGTTCGCTATCCATTCCGCGAGCAGGACATGGGCCGCAACTTTTCCAAATCACCCATCTATGCCAAGTATCTGGTCGATCGATCAGTCGGCACTGCGTCGTTTACATCCAGCCTGGATGGCGTGGAGCGGCTCTACGCCTTCCGCAAGAGTGACCGGTTGCCACTGATAACGACTGTGGCACTCGGCAAGCGCGAGGCCCTTGCTGCATGGCGAACGGAGGCATTGTTGTCGGCGGTGGTGGTGACTGGGCTGCTGGGTCTCACGGGCCTCATCGGCTGGTTCCTGATTCTGGATATCCGTCGGCGCACCAGGGCAGAAGATCAGTTGCGAGGAACTCAGCAGCAGTTGCTCTCAACCAATCGGCAACTTGAGTTGCTGGCGATGAAAGACGCCCTGACCGGTCTGGCCAATCGACGCTGTTTTGATAAGAGCCTCGCCATGGAAGCACGGCGCGCACGACGTAACGGTACGACGTTGGCATTGCTGATGATCGATATCGACCACTTCAAGCTGTTCAACGACTCACTCGGTCATGTAGCCGGAGACGCCTGTCTGCAAACCGTTGGCAAAATTCTGGAGGAGTGTGTGCGGCGGCCTTCGGACTTGGTGGCACGGTATGGAGGTGAAGAGATGGGCGTCATCATGCCAGACACCGACAGCGACGGAGCCGCCGTAGTGGCGCAACTGATCATCGACCGTTTGCAGCAAGTAAACATCCCCCACAACGCCAGCCCGCTGGGCCGCGTCAGTGTCAGCATCGGGATTGCTACCGCCACGGCTTTGGAACTGGATCACCTGCAAGGGTTGATCGAGGTGGCCGATCAGGCGCTGTACAACGCCAAGGCAAAGGGTCGAAATCAGTATGTGAGGGGTGGGTCGTAATATGCATTCAAGGCCGATCAAAGACTCCAGATAATCGCCCGGGATCCTTGGTAAACGCTGGTCACCGTCACGTTAAGCCACCGTTGAATTGATCACTGATCAGCTCAGCCAGTATCCGCACCGGTTCGGTAAAGCTTCGGCGAGAACGATGTACGAGCCCGATATCGCGGTGAAAGGTATGTGGGCCGAGATCGATTGCTCGAACGCCTGCCGGCCATTGCGGAGTGGGTGTTGTCTGCGGTACCAACGCAACCCCAACGCCGTTTTCGACCAGTTTGATGATGGCCTCCAGTTCATCCAGTTCGCAGACTTCGTGCAGGGTGAAATGCATTTGTCGCAGAAAGCGGTCGACTTGCCGGCCGCCGAAGGATGATCGGTCATAGCGAATGAATGGCTGGCTGCAAAGCAGCTCCGACCAGTCCTCTCCCTCGACTTCGCGTGGCACGATCAGACGGTAGGGCTCAAGCGCCAGCGTCGTCCAGCGCAGGTCACTCTGGAGCGAGAAGGGCGGGCGAATGATGGCGGCCATGTCGATCTCGCCCGCGTCGACCAGGTTCACCAATTCCATCGACAGACCCGGGATGACACGCGTGCGGCACTGTGGACATTGCTGGTGAAACTCGGCGAGCGCGTCTGGCAAACAGGAGCGCTGCACGGACGCAATTGCGCCAATGTTGACCAGCACGCTTGCCGGTTGTCCCGCCGTCGTGGAGCCCAGATTCTCGTAAAGCCTGAGCAACTCCTGCGCTTGCAGAAGTATCTGGTGGCCCATCTTGTTGAGATGGGCTGTGCGGCCTTTCCTGTCGAAAATTTCGAAACCTAGCTCAGCTTCCAGGCGTTGCATCTGCGCGCTTACGGCGGCCTGCGTGAGGCCGATCTTGTTGCCGGCAGCGGCGAATGTGCCTTCGCGTGCCACAGCGATGAGCGTCTTGAGTTCTTTGATCATTAACAAATATTAATTGTGTTTCTAAGAAATATATATTGATTTTTATGTTTTGTTTTCCGTCCTAGGATGTTTCCCATCCCCGGCAACGGCTGAACCCAGAGAGCCAATGACGGTGGGAATGTTCGCCAACCAACAAAAAATATTACTGGAGTTCTGATGAGCCTCTCGCCATTCCACCTCGCAATCCCTGTTTACAACCTGGCTTCAGCGCGCACCTTTTACGGTGAGGTCTTTGGTCTTGAAGAAGGGCGGTCCAGCACCCAGTGGGTTGATTTCGATTTCTATGGTCACCAACTGGTGATTCACGAGCATCCAAAAACCGCTTCTCAGGAAAGCGTCCATAGCAACCCGGTCGACGGTCACGACGTTCCGGTTCCTCACTTCGGCATCATTTTGGGCTGGGAGCAATGGGAAGCCTTGGCCGAGCGCCTGAAGTCGTTTGGTACCGAGTTCGTGATCGAACCTTACATTCGCTTTAAGGGGCAGGTTGGCGAGCAAGCCACCATGTTCCTGTTTGATCCGTGCGGTAACGCACTTGAATTCAAGGCTTTCAAGGATATGAGCCAGCTTTTCGCCAAGTGACAACACTGATGGCACAACAGCGTTGTGCCATTTGATCTCAAGTGAGCTGGAAGCTCATGACTCTAGCAACTGCCAATAGAGGCAGACCTTTCATTCCAACAAGAAGGCTAGACATGAAACGTATTCCCTTGGTGTGGCAAATCGTTGCCGGGCTATTGCTTGGCGTGCTTGTCGGTTGGTATTTCAATACTCACCCGCAGTATCAAACATGGGTTAGCACGGAGATCCTTAAACCGCTCGGTGACATCTTTATCAAGATGATGAAGATGGTCGTTGTTCCGATCGTCTTTTGTTGCATGATTTTGGGTATTGCAGGCGGTGGCGATAACAAGTCATTTGGCCGTATGGGTATAAAGTCGCTGGGGTATTTTTTTGCGATTACCGCTTTGGCCATTGTGATGGGCTTGTGTTTCGCAAACATCTTCGAGCCGGGCACAGGTACCGATATTTCCGGTATTACGCACGGTACAGCAGCGATCACCATGGAGCCGTCAAAAGGGGCGTTGGTCATTTTGCAGAACATCGTGCCGGACAACGTACTGGTCGCGATGTCGGAAGCAAAGCTGCTGTCAGTGTTGTTTTTCGCCGTTTTGTTCGGGCTGGCATTGAATGCGCTGCCCAGAGAAAAAAGTGCGCCTGCCATCGCGGTTGTCCAGAGTATTTCGGATGCGATGTTCAAGGTTGTTTCCATCGTCATGGCCTACGCGCCGATTGGTGTTTTCGGCATGATCGGTGCCACGGTCGCGACCTTTGGTTTTGCCTCGCTGTTGCCCTTGCTCAAGTTGATCGGGGTGGTCTATCTGGCGCTGATTGTCTTCGCATTGGTGGTACTCGGCGGTATCTGTTACTTGATTGGCGAAAACATTTTCAAGTTGATCCGCTACTTCCGCAATGAGTTGATTCTGGCGTTTTCAAGTGCCGCATCAGCCGCCGTCATGCCGCAATTGATGACCAAGCTGGAGAGTTACGGTGTACCGCGTCGGATCGTCAGTTTCGTGGTGCCGGTGGGTTATGCGTTCAATCTGGATGGTGCATCGATTTTCCTCGGGGTGGCGACAATCTTCGTGGCGCAGCTCTATGGCATCGACCTGTCGCTGTCTCAGCAGATAATGCTGGTGGTGACGATGGTGTTGACTTCGAAGGGGGCAGCCGGTGTGCCGGGATTTGCCATCATCATTTTGTCCGCGACATTGGCGTCTGCCGGACTGCCATTGGAGGGCGTGGCGTTGATCGCGGGCATTTTCAGAATTATCGACAGCGGCACCACCACGCTGAACGTATTGGGTAATGCCATCGCACCGTTGGTGATTGCCAAGTGGGAGAGGGTTGCCCTGGAGCCTTCAGGGGCTCGCCCGGCAGTAACGGATAGCCGTTCGCGATTGGCGCATGAGGCAAACGGCCGCATTTGAAACGGCACTGATCACGAGTAAGCGCCTGCTGGCATAGGGGCGCTTTTTTTTTACTGATTTACTAGACGACCGGTCTAATGTCTGGAGATTTTATGACTGATAACGCTTTTGACACCGACCTTTTTTCGCCAATGCATATGGGCGCACTGCACTTGGCTAATCGAATTGTCATGGCGCCCGTGACACGCAGTCGTATGGCTGACGACGGTGTACCGAATGAAATGCACGCGACTTATTACGCTCAGCGCGCCAGTGCAGGTTTGATCATCGCCGAAGCGACGAACATTTCTGCTCAGGGTCGTGGCTATGCCATGACGCCGGGAATCTGGTCGCAAGAGCAGGTCGCCGGTTGGAAAAAAGTCACCGACGCCGTGCACGCGGCCGGCGGCAAAATCGTCAGCCAGTTGTGGCACGTGGGGCGTTTTTCCAGTGTCGAGTTACAGCCCAATGGCGCTGCACCAGTGGCGCCGTCGGCAATCAAGGCTGAAGGCAGCACTTACACCGAAAAAGGTTTTGTCGAGGTATCGATGCCTCGCGCACTGGAGACCTCGGAGATTCCAGGAATCATCGAGCAATACAAGCTGGCCGCAGTGAATGCCAAGCGGGCCGGTTTTGATGGTGTGGAAGTCCATTCCGCCAACAGCTATCTGCTCGATCAATTCCTGCGCGACTCGACCAATCAGCGCACTGACCGCTACGGCGGCTCAATCGAGAACCGCGCTCGACTGACGCTGGAAGTCACCGAGGCCGTTGTTTCTATTTGGGGCAGCGATCGTGTCGGTATCCGACTTTCGCCGGTAACACCTGATGCCGGTAATACGCCTCCCGACAGCAACGTCATGGCGACTTACGGTTATCTGATTCAGCAGCTCAATCAGTTCAATCTGGCCTACCTGCATTTCGTTGAAGGCGCTACTGCCACTTCTCGCACCGTACCCGAAGGCGTGGATCTGGACGCGCTGAGTGCGCAGTTTGAAGGGCCATTCATTGGCAATAACAACTACGACCTGGAGATGGCGCTTGAGCGCCGGGCACAAGGTCGGATTGACGCGGTGGCGTTTGGTCGTCTGTTCATCTCCAACCCCGACCTCGTGGAGCGCCTGCGTCGCGGTATCGAGCTGACCATTGCTCCACGCGAGAGTTACTACGGGGGAGGCGCCAAAGGCTACATCGATTGGCCAACCGCTAACGCCTGAATAGCAACTTCCTGCACCAGGCACGGTGCAGCAGCATTCACAGCAAAGAGGCACTGAACATGAATTATCTGCAAAACAAAGTCGCCATTGTCACGGGCGCATCTTCTGGCATTGGCGCGGCAACAACCCGTGCTCTTGTCGCACAAGGCGCGCGCGTCGTTGCCGCCGCACTCGATGAGAAGGGTTTGGAAATCTTCGTCACCGAATTGCGCGAAGCCGGCAATGATGTGGTTGCTTTCACCACGGACGTGACCCAACCAGATCAAACTCAGGCACTTGCCAGGTTTGCCCAGGAAACCTACGGCTGTGTGGACATTCTGGTGAACAACGCCGGGCTGATGCTTTTTTCCAACTGGGTCGATCTGGCCGTGCAGGATTGGGAAAAGATGATCGACGTGAACATCAAAGGCTATCTCAACTCAATCGCCGCAGTGCTGCCGTTGATGCTGGCGCAGAAGTCCGGCCAGATCCTCAATATGGATTCGGTTGCGGGCCATCAGGTCGGGCCGGCGGCGGGCGTGTACAGCGCCACCAAATTCTTCGTCCAGGCCATGACCGAATCGATGCGCAAGGAACTGGGCGTACAGCACGGTATCCGCGTCAACACGGTCAGCCCCGGGGTTATCAATACCGGTTGGGCAGACAAGGTCAGCGATCCAGAAGGGCGCAAGGCCGCTCAGGCGCTGAACCGGATCGCCATCGCGCCCGACGATATCGCCCGGGCCGTCATTTACGCACTCAACCAGCCGGAAAACGTCACGGTCAACGACTTGATCATCTCGCCCACTCGGCAGGATTGGTGACGCCTGCGCCGAACCTTACCCCCAGCGCTTCAGATCAGAACGCTGGACCGTTCCATCACAGAAAGGAAAACGTCATGTCTACAAATATCAAAGCTGTCTCGACCGCTGAGTACAACGCGGTCATCGCCACTACCAGTCAGTACGTCGAAGGTCTACGGGTCGGCAGCGCTGATAGCGTTGCCCAGGCCTTTCATAAAGACGCCGTGATGTACGGCTTCACCCATGGCGAACTGCTCGGCGGCCCGATCAAGAACCTGTTCGATTTCGTGAACAAGAACGGCGCTGCGCCGGACATCACCACTCGACTCGACGTATTGGCCATTACCCCGACGACTGCCGTGGTGCGAGTCGATATGGAAAACGATGCGATTGGCGCTGATTACAACGACTACCTGACCCTGCTCAAAATTGACGGTGCCTGGGAAGTTATCGCCAAGGTTTATCACCAATTCGACGTGTAAACACCGACCGGTCCCGGCTCGCTTGATGCCGGGATCGGCCAATTATCAATTTCAAGGGTTTATACGATGCCGATGGTTGAATTTTCCGCTGTCATGGACAGCGAAGCACAACGCGTCTGGAGCGTAGTGAAGAAGTTTGGTGAGATTCACAAATGGCATCCCTCGATTGTGCAAAGCAACATTGAAGGGAGCGGGCCTGACGGGTTAGTGGGTTGCGTTCGCAAACTCACGCTGTCGGATGGCGCAGTTGTGACGGAGCGTTTGTTGTCGGTCGATGACATTGCGTTAACGCTGTCCTATTGTTTCGAGCAGGCGCCATTGCCTCTGGAAAACTATATGGCCACAGTACATTTGGTTGCTTTGACGGGGCAAAACAAAACCCTCATCACTTGGTCTGCAAGTTTCGACCTGCAAGAGCCAAATACCGCTGAGCAGTATCAAGCGTTGATTCGAAGCCTGATCGTCGATGGCCACAACGGTCTGCAGTCATTTCTTGTTCAGTAATGCTTGAAGCAAGGGCCCCGCAGGGCCCCGACAACTCAACAATCACGCATTTACGCGGAGAAGCGTTTAAGTCAGAACTCCAGTGAAGTGCCATCTTCAGGAATATCTACACGACTCTCGATACCCTGCTTTTTGACATAGGTGCGCAACTCTTCGCGCGTCAGGGACATGTGATTGATTGCGTCCATGTGCACGGCGACGATCTTCGCGTCTTTCGCAGCCTTTGAAGCACGCAGAACGTCCTCCTCACCCATGATGATTGCACCCTCGTAGCCGGTCATTTTGGCTTTGCCAGCGTTGAGCACGATGACCTCGGGGTGATATTTCTCGATGGTCTGGTCGACTTCTTTACGCCAGATAGTGTCCCCGGCGAGGTAAAGGGTCTTGTAGCCTGGCGCTTGAAAAACCACGCCCATGGCTTCACCCAAAGGTTTCGCGAGGGCTGGCACGGCATACATTTCGTCGGTGCCATGCTGACCACCGGTCTTGGTGATTTTGACGCCGCCGAATTCAGCCTCATCAGTCAATACGCGCACATTCTTGAAACCTTGGGAACGAATCAACTGCGCGTCTTCTTCATGCTGAGCAAACAAAGGGATGTCTTTAGGCAGCGCTTTTTGTGCGGCATCGTCCCAGTGGTCCAGATGCGTATGCGTGACGATGACAGCGTCTACACCGGCGATGACTTCAGCGGGCGATTCGGTGAGATCTACCAGAGGATTGCGCAGGTTGCTGCGGTAGGTATTTTCAAACCCAGGATAGGCACCTTTTTTGGCCAGCATTGGGTCGATCAGGAAGGTCGTGCCGCCGTAGGTGATTTTCACCGTTGCGTTACGCACTTGCTGCAAATCCACTTTATGGGCTGCATCCGGCGCCTTGGGTACGTTTGAGCCGGCAAATGCCGGTGTGGCGGCTGCTGCGCAAGCGATGCTGAGGGCAAGGGGAAGGGTTCTGAAATTCATCACGTTAATCCTGTTGATACATCGAGAACACCATTCTTGCCGAACGACTTGAAGCCTGACAGTGGCCTGAATGACATATTTCGATATAATCGGGCCATTCGATCAACGTACCCGAAAGATCGGGGAGGAGGTCGATATCAGCATGGACTCTTCAACAATAATTGCATGCGGTTGCCCATCCTTCCCGCTTGGGAGGGATATAAACCAATCAGAACCGATCCGAGGCTGCCTGATGCAATCCATACGTGTTGCTGTTCTCGCTTTTAACGGCGTAAGCCTGTTCCATCTTTCTGTGCCGGGAATGGTATTGGGCACAGCTCAGTCCGCACCGGGTGAACCTCAGTACGAGATCAGTTACTGCGCAGAGACGCCGGGAATGGTGAGTAGCGACCAAGGCATTGGCCTGGAGGTCACTCATGGCCTGGAACTGATGGAGGCATCCGATGTAATTGTGATTCCGGCGTGGGGCGATCAATCGGTCGCTGCGACAGCACAGCTTGTAAAAGCCTTACAGCGGGCTAATGCCCAGGAAAAACTCATCGTCGGGTTATGTCTGGGAGCATTCGTGCTCGGCGATGCCGGGCTACTTGATGGCAAAGAAGCAACCACGCACTGGGCTGCCCGAGACGAGTTTGCACGACGTTTCCCCGCGGTTCGTTTCAGGCCCGAGGTGCTCTATGTCAGTGCCGGCAATATCATGACCTCGGCGGGAACCGTGGCAGCCATCGATTGTTGCCTTCACCTGGTCCGCGAGCGCCTCGGTGCTGATATCGCGAATCGCACCGCGAAGATGCTGGTAACGCCTCCACACAGGCAGGGCGGCCAGGCTCAATACGTAGAACATCCTGTCCCACAACTCTCCAGCGAAACTCATTTGTCCGATGTATTGGTGTGGGCACGAAAGAATTTGGCCAGTGATCTGTCGCTCGACGTCCTGGCGGAGATGGCAAAAATGAGCAGGCGCACATTTACTCGGCGATTCAGGGAAGCGACCGGCAGTACCGTCTCAAAATGGTTGAACGCTGAGCGCGTTGTCAGAGCGCAAGAACTTCTGGAAACCACTGAGCTGCCTATCGAATGCGTTGCCGGTGAGGCAGGTTTTGGAACACCCTTATCGTTGCGCAAACAATTTGCCGCTCACCTCGGCACGTCGCCTTCTGAGTATCGGCGTACGTTTTCCGCGAGATGAATCCGCGCCGTAACCAATAAGGTAAATTTCCAGGGTGTGCTATTTCGCAACAGGCGAGGGTGATAGCCCGGCGATCAGCGCTCAGACGCGAGTAATCATTGTTCGTCGGGATAACGCTTTGGGACTGTTACTACGAAAGTAGTGCCGTTTTCCGGGTTCGAGATGACCTCGATAACACCGCTGTGCGATGTAACGATCTCTGAAGCAATAAACAATCCCAAACCCAAGCCTTCACTAGGGCCGTGGTCGATAATCGAGTGCTGAGAAAATCGTCCCATCGGGTTGAAAATGAAGGGCAGCACATCATCCGGAATGGGCTCGCCACTGTTATGAACCGAGAACATCACATTGTCGTCAGAAGCATCCAGAGTCACTGTAACAGGCTGCTGGTTATCGCCATGCTGCACGGCATTGCTGACTAAATTGGAGACAACCTGCTCCATCCGCGCACCATCGAATTCGCCATTGCAGGTTGTTTTTGTCTGGAAGAGGATCTTCGCATCAGGGTAAAACGCCCGGAGTTCGTCAACGATGCGCTCGCACAAAGGCAACAAATCCAGGCTCTCTCTTTTAACAGGAATTCCTGGGCCCATTTGGCATCGCGTTAAATCCAGGAGGTCACTGACAATCTGGCTGGCACGTTTAACGCTGGTGTAAATCTGCGACGAAATTTTGGTCGCCTTTGTGCCGATGTTCTCTGAGCGTCTCAGTACGTCAGCGCCGAGCAATATAGCGCCCAATGGCGTTCTCAAATCATGGCCGAGGATGCCAAGAAATATGTTCCGTGACGCCTCAACTGCTCGTGAATAGCTTGCAATAGACTCTGCGAGGGCTTGGTCGATTGCTTCATGAAACCTTGTCATGTCATCCACTGCGAGTGACGTGCCTGCCTTGATCTGTTTTGACCACTGGCTGAGTACACTTGCTCTGAGAGCGCGATATTCGGACGCCATCTGATCTATCGTGAAGCCTGCCATGAGCCGCGTGACGGCGTGGGTTTCAGCGGGCGTTTCTGAGCCGTCTGAAGGGGCATTGCCATGCGCCTTCGCCAGATGCTCTTCGGCAGATTGTTTAGTGCGCAGATCGAGCACGATGGCATGGAGCATCTGTTCGGCATGATCACGTAGAGCTTCCGAATCCAGCGGTGCGCCGGGGGTTTCAATCGTTCGCGCGAAATCCTCCCAGTCCTGCAGAATGGGCTCAAGGTTGGTGGTGATAAAGTCTGACAGTCGCATGTGCATATTCCGGAAGGGTTACGAGGCGGGCAGTAAATGGTGATCAATCGGAAGCGTTACGACGAACTCACTGCCTTGCCCTACGCCCGCGCTGTGCCCAGTGATCTTGCCACCATGGGCTTCAACCAGTTCACGTACAACGGTCAGACCAATACCTAAACCTGCCCCGCAAAAACCTATGGCTCTGGCATCTCTCACATAAGGATCGAATACAAAAGGAAGGGTTTTTGGGTCAATTCCTATGCCGTTGTCGCAGACACGGATGGTCAGGGCGTCAGCCCCAAGAATAACGAATAACTCTATGTCGCCGTCATTCGGCGTGTATTTGACCGCGTTACTGAGAAGGTTGTGCATGACCTGCGTGAGGCGCACCGGGTCGCCTTTCATCATCACCATTTCACTCGGAAAGGTGGTGCGCAGATTCAGGTTTTTCGCCACCATCATGGAGCGGCATGCCTCAACGGCGGCATCAATTATCTGGGTGATGTCCAAGTCGACGCGATTGATGCGCAGCTTGCCGCTGCTTACCCGAGAGACGTCCAGCAGGTCATCAACAATGCGCGATAAATGCTGAACCTGGCCTTCAATCAAGGCTCGCATACGCGGCAGTTCTTCGCTGGGCATATTGACCATGCGTTCTGCGATCATGCTGATTGGCGTCAACGGATTTCGCAGTTCATGAGCCACTTTTGCCAGAACGCTTTTTTGTTCTGCCAAGGCCTGCTCAGCCCTGGATTGCAATTCCTGGGCGTCAAACGCGGCCAAAACCAGTTGCTCATTCGCTTCGAGAGTTTCCTGGCATTGATCAGGAAACGCGAGAGTCTGCGCAGCGTTTGACTCTTGTTCGCCCAATAGAGCTAAAACCAGCTGTTGATTAGCCTCGATCAGATCCTCTGCTTGCCTGCCATCACTGAGTTCAGACCTGACTACCGTCAAATCATGCTCTAGAGAAACGAGGAGGGCGCGAGCTTGGGCGATTTTTTTACCCAATAGTAAGAGTTCGCGAGCGGCATTTGCCGTTTCACGGTTTTTCTCGCTATCGTTTTCGTTCATTTGCCGCGCTCAATCATCTGCATCTCCAAGGCATGTGCAATCAGGAGGCGTTTGTTTGGGTCTACCACCCAACAAACCTTCCTGGCCGTGAACCATTTCGCCAACCTGCAAACCGTTTTCGTCAATACGATAAAGGCGCAATTCATCAGAGTGGCTGCTGGCACGAACCTTGACCACACCCATAATTCGCAGAAGACGGCTGCGCACTTCTATGTAGCGTTGCACGATGATTGCGTCAGTCAGAAACGCAGTACCGTAAGGGCTGAATCTGAGATCGGTGTACCGGTCTTCGAGCTCAGACGTCATCAACACAGTAACACCGATACCGGTCAGTGCCGTGACGAGGCGCGACAACGACTCTCGGAAGTCTTCGCGAAACGTCGGTGCGACCGCCATCTCAAAGCCCGAGAGCGAATCAATGACCACTCTGCTGGCGCCGAGCCGTCTTATTTCAGTGAGCAGTAGCTGAACGATCTCATCTATAGACAAGTCTGGCGCGTGGCTTTCTACCAGCCCGACCTTGCCGTCAAGAATCAATGCAGCGAGGTTTGCGTTACGCAAGCGATTCGGGCGCTGCTCGAAGACAGCGATTACGCCCGTTTCACCATTGCGGGCGCCTTCAGCCAGGAAGGAGGATGCCAAAACGCTTTTTCCTGAACCTGACGGGCCTGCTACCAATAACGAGTAGCCTTTTGGCAGGCCGCCACCCAGCATTTGATCAAGGCCGGGCACGCCCATTTTCAGGCGTTCGGATACCACCTCATTTGCTGGGGCTACGCTTTCGAGCGCGCTGACGCTTGCAGGTGGGAAGACCTGCACCCCGGAATTCGCAATACGAAAAGTATGCAGCCCCGGCAGCGTAGGCTGACCACGCATTTTCATGATTTCCATTTTGCGCACCATGGAGTTGCGCTGAACGCTCTGGCGCAGCCAAATCAGGCCGTCCGCCACAGTGAAAATCGGGTTCGTGTCAGTTTCGGTGAAGTACTCACCAATCAAAAATGTCGTGGCTTGCCAGGTGGTCATCAACATCCCCAGTTGTTGTACAAACTGGGGCAGGTTGTTATTGGGGTTGACCTCGGTCTGGCTCGCCAGCACTACCGAGCGGAAGGAGTCGACAAACACGAGGGCCGGCTCATGTTTTTCTACCTCGATCACGATACGGCGCAGTACTTCGTCCAGATCACCTGCAAGGGTGTCGTCCGCAAGGTTGATGTATCGGACAGACGTGTTGATTGCTTCGCTATCGAAGAAGTCGAACTGTTGCTGATAACGCAGCATCTTCAGGGGAGGCTCGCCCAGCACCGTGAAAAATAGTGCCGGACGCTCCGGCGTCGCGAGCGCAAACATCATTTGATGGGCCAGCGTGGTTTTGCCGCAACCGGGCGGGCCTGCAATCAGATTGAATGAGAACTCAGGCAACCCTCCGCCCAGCACCTCGTCCAGCCCGGGGACACCGGTTGCCAAACGGTTGATTGTGACTTTGGTACTCATGGCGAAGTTTCCTGCGAAGGTTGGGTGCTCAAATGGGTATCCCACACGTCCAGCAGCAGACGCCGAGAGAGTGAGGAGCCGATCAGCTTGACCAGCAACTCGTAGAGCGCTTTGAACAATTCTTCGCCAAAAAATATGACGTCGTTTTGATCTTGCTGGATGAATATGGATTTGAGCTGGGTCAGATCTAACGGATCTGCCAAAGCCTGGTACGTACCCGCAAGGCGTGGATTTAGAGACAGGCTCAAGTGCAGACTACGGCGATAGAGCGCAGCTACCCCTTTAGGGCCGATAATCGGGACAAGAGAGGCATTTGTGTCTAGAAGCATCGTCACAATCACATCGGCGACTTGACCGATGTCCTCGACGCGATCTACCCGGAGCGCCAGGGACGCGACGATCCGGCGACCCTCTTCGCTTTCCGTAGACATGGTTCGTATATTTCCGATGAGTGTCCGTGAATTTCACACGAACCCGTGGGGGTAGGCGGTTTTCGGAAGTGTATATCACACAACAACATAGACATTTTTCGTCTACGAGTAGTTAAGAAAATGTGCACCCTTGTCCGTCACGTCATTGTGCGCCCGATTCCACAGAATCTAGGCATGGAACTTCGTGATCGATAAAAAAATCGTGTAGAAATAATTATTTCTGACCGTTTTTGACCGCTCGTCAGGCGTGTCAAACGAAAGCTATAACCTGCATCACTAAGTGAGAAGGTCTTGAGATTTAAAAAACATGTCGTTAACGGTGCTGGTTGTAGAAGACGATGAAATATTACGATCAATCGTCGTAGAGGCAGTCTTGCTGCTGGGTTTTCGAGTTTTAGATTGCGCGTCTGCTGATGAAGCACTGGTTATTTTAGTGAATTCATCTGCAGTAGCCCTTGTAATAACTGATGTGTGCATGCCAGGAAGCATGGACGGGCTAGAGTTGGCAAAAGTGATTTGGACACGCTGGCCATCGTTGCCAGTGATAATCACCTCAGGCAACAGGATCATGCCGGATGGCCTCCTTCCCGCACACGCGATGTTCCTGCGCAAACCCTGGACGCTGGATGTATTGCATTGTGCTATCCGAGTGTATTTGCACGCGTAAAGCGTCGCGACTACTGCGTCCGTACCCCCGGCACATCCATGTTTATTTTGCGCCAAGCGGCTTCGGAGAAGCTGTAAACCGAAAAAGCGATCAATCCCAAAGCCATCACCATCAGAATCAAACCTCCAATTGGCAGATTTTGCAGCGCATCAAGGGCTTCCTTCATGCCTGGGGGATCGGTGGCCTTATAAAGCGATCCGCTGATCGCCATCAACAGCGCAATCTCAATAAACACTACACCTCGGGCTATAAGCCCAAACCGAGACACCGGGCGTATATAACGCATGACGTCTTCGTCAGCCTCAAAGTACTTCTCGAACGACGCCTTCCATCCTTTGATGATGTGAGCAATACCTACACCCAAAGGGATGAGCGCCACAAAGTAGATCAACAAGTTCGAGTACTCAAAGGACAAAAGGTGTGCCAGCAAATCCTTTGTCTCCTCACCTTCAGAACTGCCCGAGCTTCTGATGCCGCTAACCAGCAGACCCAATGCGAAAAATGCTAGAGCGCCATTGACCAAACCTCCCGCCAACAAACCTGCACGAATCACTAATCCCTTGAGCTTGGTACCGTGATGATCGACGTCGCGAATCGCTTGCAACACTCGCCATCCGGCGAAGGCGAGGAGACCTGCTACCACCAGCCCAACTAAAACGTACCCGAATGGCTGGCTTAACAACGCCTCGAGGCTTTTGTGTCCGTCTTTGGGTTTTGTCGAATCCTGAGCCGCCAGGAGGGCGAAGATACCTATGATCAGATACAGAACACCTCGAGCGGCATATCCGCCCCGCGCAAGTACGACAAGGGTGTGATGGGTGGACATTGGAATACTTCCGAGGAGTTATATACGAGCAGACCTTGCGCTAGAGCAGGGGTTCGATAAAGCTCGTTATCTTCAGTACGGGATAGACCTTGAGGAGCCGCCGCGACGGGACATCAAGCGGATTCGCTTGTTGCTCTAGCAGCGCGGGATCGTGGTCGAGTCCAGCGTCTCCTGAGCGTTCAGTGCGGTGGCCGTTGCACCACGCCGTTGCAACAAATCGATTTGATCCGCTGGCACCAAGGTGCGCAAAGTCTTGTACAGCACGCGGGTTTCCAGCAGGTTCCACACCCGCAGCATGGTTTCCAGCGCATCCAGTGGTTTACTGATGAAATCCTTGGCTCCCAGGGCCAGGGCGCGCAGGCGAGTCTCGCGGGTGGCGTCGGCGGTCAGTACGAGGATCGGCAGGTATTCACCGTTCGGAATGCGGCGGTTGAGTTGTTCCAATACCGCAAACCCGTCGAACTCTGGCATGTGCAGGTCGAGAATCACCAGGTCCGGCTCAAAGCTGTTGAACAGGTCCAGGGTTCTCAGCGGCTGCGTGCTGCTCAGAACGTTGGTCAGCCCTTCGCGTGCAAGCAGTTGCTCCACCAGTTCGAGATTGGGCCGTTGGTCGTCGATGATCAGAATACGCAGGTCGGTGTTCACACAGGCTCCGGAAAGTATTGGTCCAGGTGGGCGAGAAACGAAGGAATTTGAATCGGTTTGCTCAGCACGGCCGTCGCCCCCGCTTCGTGCAAGGCCAGGCGGGTGGGTTCGCTGGCGTCCGCGGTAATCATCAGTACCGGTGTTGTGCGGGTGATTGCGGACTGGCGCAACCGATACAGCACAGCAAGTCCATCGATGTCCGGCAAGGACACATCCAGCAGAATCAGCTTTGGGGCGTGCTGCGCGGCCAGATCCAGCCCCAATTGCCCTTGCATGCTTGAGAGCAGTTTTATTCCGGGGCGACGTTGTAGCAAGGTTTCGATCAGCGCCAGGCTCGAGAGGTTGTCTTCGATACACAACAACTTGCCCTTGATTTCAGAAACGGCGAGGGCAGGGGGCTGCGACTGGTTGTCGATGACGGCTGCGGCGACAGGGGGGCGGGGCTCCTGCAAACGCACAATCGGCAGCTCCAGCGTGAATCGCGAGCCGGTGCCCGGTTGGCTTTGCACGGTCAGGCTGCCCTTCATCATTTCCAGCAGGCTTTTGCTCAATGCCAGACCGAGGCCGCTGCCTTCCACGTTCGGGTCGGTGCCCAGGCGCTCGAACGGCTTGAACAGTTGACCCAAGCGATCAGCCGCGATGCCCTTGCCGGTATCGCAGACCGACACGGCGATGCATTGCCGCTCGACCTTGACCTCAATGCTCACCTGACCTTGCGGCAGGTTGTACTTGATGGCGTTGGACAGCAGGTTCAGCAGCACTTGGGTCAGGCGCTGTCGATCAGCGACGACTCCAATGTCAGCCGCCAGCGTTGGCAATGGCGCGAGCCGAATGCCAGCCTCGGCGGCCATCGGTGACACCAGCGACAGGGCTTCTTGCAGCGCGACGGCCAAGGGGATCGACTCGATGTTCAGCGGCAGCCGTCCTGCTTCGATCTTGGCGATGTCGAGCACTTCGTTAATCAACCTCAGCAGGTGCTGGCCGGCACGCAGGATGTGCCCGATCTGCGTCTTTTGGCTTGGCGGCGAGTCCATGTCCAGCAACTGCGCAAAGCCCAGGATCGAGTTGAGCGGGGTGCGCAGTTCGTGGCTCATTCGCGACAGAAACTCGCTTTTGGCGCGGCTGGCGCGTTCGGCTTCCTCGCGGGCCGTGCGCAATTCAATCTCGGCCGCACGGCGGTCGGTGATGTCACGCGTGATCTTCGAGAAACCGCGCAGGGCGCCGGTACTGTCGTACTGCGCGGTGATCACCACGCTGGCCCAGAAGCGCGTGCCATCCTGACGGCAGCGCCAGCCTTCCTCCATGTAATGCCCGTCGCGGGTGGCCTCGTTGAGCGCCATGGCTGGATGTTGTGGGCATTCCTGTGGCAAGTAGAACACCGAGAAATGCTGGCCGATGATTTCCTGTTCGGTGTAACCCTTGATCCGCTCGGCGCCCACGTTCCAGCTGGTGACGTAGCCTGCCGTGTCGAGGGCAAAAATCCCGTAGTCCTTTACGCCATCGATGATCAGCCGCAAGCGTTCTTCATTGTCCCGCAACGCACGTTCGCGCTCCGCCAGCAGCAACCCGGCCTCCACCAGACGCGTGCCTAACTGACCAATCTCATCGTTTTCCGGCGGCTGCGGTAGCAGCGGTTGACCGAGGGCCAGGCGTTGCGCATTACGTTGGACGTTCTGCACCCGCGCGACGATGCCCTTGGACAAAAACAGCACCGCGACGATTGCACCAAACAGCCCGCAGATGGCGGCCAGCCAAGTGGACAGTAGCAACCGCTGGCGAGTCTCGGACGCCGCAGCCGTGCGTTCGGCCAGCAACGAGTCCTCGAGGATTAGCATGGTGCTGATGTGCTGACGCAACTCGTCGAGGATGTGTTTGTTGTTGATCAGGATGGTATTGATCGATTCAGGCTCAGCGTGGCGGTCCTTGAGCATTTCCTCCAGACCATCGATCTTGCTTTCAATCAGCGGCGTGATGCTGGTGAGTTGTTCGCGCACCCGTTTATCGCGAACGTTGATATCGAGCCTGCGCAGGGCCGATTCGATCAAGGGCTGGGCAGTCAGGTACCCCGGCAAGAAATCCTCACGGCGTGTCAGCAGGTAACCGCGCACACTGGCGGCCGCTTCGGCGAGCAGCGTGTGCACCGCCTGAATGTCGCCCTGCACCTGTAACACCCGGCGCACGTCCTCTTCAGCGCGAGCGGTCTGACGTTCGGTGATGTAGATCAGAATCAGCGACAACAAGAGCACCACCAGCGGCAGGGAAATCACCACCAGGGCCTTACCCCGCAGCGGCAGGTCAGCCCAGCGTCTCGCGTAAAACACCCTCATGATTGAGTCACCAGGCCCAACGCGATACCGCGGACCGCTGCCTGGGTTCGATCAGCCGCGCCGAGTTTGCCGATGACCCGTTCAACATGAGCTTTTGCCGTGCCAGTGGTAATCCCCAGCTGCTCACCAATCGCACGGTTGCTCATGCCGTTTGCTACCAACCCAAGTACCTGACGCTCGCGTGGCGTCAGGTTCTCAGTGGGTGGGGCACCGCTGGTATTGCGCTCGGTCATGCGCCGCAGCAGGCGGGCGCTGACTGCGCTGTTGAGCGCTTCTTCACCGGCGGCAACCCGCTGCAAGGCATCGATCACTTCATCACGGCTGGCATCTTTGAGCAGGTAGCCAACGGCGCCGGCATTCATCGCCGCTTCCAGATGATCGGGGCTGTCGTCCATGGTGAACATCACCACTTTCAAGGACGGCATCCGTTGTTGCAGCAAACGTGCTGCACCCAGGCCATTGAGCACCGGCATTCGAATGTCGAGGATGACGATGTCAGGCAAAAGCGCTTCACACATGTCCACCGCTTGCTGGCCATCACGGGCCTGGCCGACCACTTCGAATTGCGGATGACCTGCCAGCAGGGCGACGAAACCGGTACGCGTGACTTCATGATCGTCCGCCAGCACCAAACGCAAGACGTGGGTCATTGAGCTGTTCCATTCAGGTAGGCAGGCACGCAGGCCAGTAATTGGGTGCCGCCGTTGATTGCGCTGACGCAGGTCAGGCGACCGCCCAGCAGGCTGGCGCGCTCCTGCATAGTGGCGAGGCCCAGATGCTGAGCGTCCTGTGTGTCGAGCTTTTGTTCGAGGGCAAAACCTCTACCGTTGTCGTCGACCCGCAGCGAGACCCGATCTTCGTGCTGCTCCAGCGTCAGTTGGACCTGAGTGGCCTGCGCATGCTTGAGGATATTATTGATCGCTTCCTGAGCGATCCTGAACAAAGATATTTCCACCTGGCTGGGCAACCGTGCTTCGCAACGGGCCATCCACTGCACGTTGATGCCGGCCTCGCGCAGGCGATCGGCCTCCTTATCGAGCGCCCTCAGCAGGCCGAAATCATCCAGCACTGTCGGACGCAAACCAGCGATCAGTTGTCGGCCTTCACCCACGCAATGCTGGGCCAGCTTCAAAATCGCCTGCAAATCCACGTCTAACGTCTCCGGAAGCGTCGGGCAACGGCCGGCAAAACCTTGCAGGCGCTGGTGCAACCCGGCGAGGGTCTGGGCCAAGCCGTCGTGCAAGTCGTAGGCCACGCGTTTGCGTTCGTCTTCCTGTGCGCGAAGCAGCCGATTGACCAGATCCGAGAGGGTTCGATCACGCGCCATGAGCGTCGTCAGCAAGCGATCGTTTTCAAGGTGCGCCGCCAGTAGCGTGGCGAGCAGTTGCAGGGATTCGCTGTCGTCATTGTCCGGCGCACGCAAGCTGACACTGTTGGCCAGGACCAGGGCGCCGAAGGCATTGCCATCGGCGCCACGCAACGGCACCCGCAATACACTGGGCAGGGCTTGCCCGGCAAACTCCTGCCAGCACGGCGTGCGCTGGGTGCGGTCGATGACAGCGGCCAGTCTGCTCAGTCGATCAGCCTGGCCGTGCCGAGCGGTGGTGCTGATGCGCCCCTCGGCGTCCCATTCCAGCAGTACGCCGTGGTCCATCGCAAGAAAGGCGCAGGCTCGTGCCAACACGCGTTCGCGCATGGCGTCAGGCGTTAACCTGCTCAACTCCTGGCCGGTATCGACCAACAGCCGCAGGCGTGCCGCGCGACTCTCGGATTGTCGATAGTGAGCACGGATGGCCCAGGCACTAGCGGGGTCGTGGGGCGGGTTTTGCATGCTTCGGCTCCGGCGTTGTAACAGGCCTGCGGGCGCAAGGGACGCTATTAAACCTTGGCAACCGTGTTGGGCGCCATCTGCCAAATGGCATAGCTAAATGACTCTGGTTGGCCGATGTCGGCGAGTGGGTGGATTGGCAAAGTGATCTCAACGACCAACACTGGAGTCTCGCAATGAAGATCAATACTCTGTCCATCGCCCTGATAATGGCCTTGAGCGCGCCGTTTGTTCAGGCTGCCGAAACGGCACCCTATGTCTACCGCGACGTGGCTCAAGCGCCTGCCAACGTGAAGGACCGGGATATTGCCGGTTTGTTTGACCGTTGGAATAGCGCCTTGCAGACAGGTAACGTTCAATCGGTAGTCGATCTGTATGCGCCGGACGCGGTGTTGCAGCCAACAGTGTCCAACCAGGTGCGCAGCACACCGGCGCAGATCAAGGACTACTTCGATCACTTCCTGGCGCTCAAACCGGTGGGTCAAATCAACTATCGGGAAATCCGCCAACTGGGCAGCAACGTGGCGATGGACAGCGGCGTCTATACCTTCACCCTGACCGAGGCGACCGGTAAGGTTCGTCACGTCCAGGCGCGCTACACCTTCGTTTACGAAAAGGTCGAAGGTCAGTGGAAGATCCTCAATCACCACTCTTCGGCGATGCCCGAAGTGCAGGTGAAACACGCCATGCAGTAATGGCTTGATTAAAAATGTCCACGTCCCTTGCGGATGTGGACATTTTTGTCATTCACGCCAGTTGGAAGGGCAATACCCACCCGGTCAACGTTAATTGGAGTTCTAGCGACTACCGCTTATCCAAGTAGATGGTTGCAGAGGTTCCCACCGAAACGGACGACTCCAGAACCAGGCGCCAGCCAAACCTTTCGCAAATGCGCTGGGTAAGAAACAACCCCAGCCCTGAACCGCCCGGCCGTGTCCCGGATTGTCTCAATGACTCCGTAAAGCGATAAGCGATCTGAGTGGTATCGAAACCTGAGCCTGAGTCACGAATCGATAGCATGCCATCCACAACGGATACGTGTATTTCGCCTTCGTGAGTGTGCTCCGCTGCGTTTCTGAGCAAATTGCCGGCGGCGATACGAACCATCGACTCGGGGGCTCTCAGCGTCGTCGGCTCCATGAGGCCTAATACGAACCGCACCGGTTTCCCGGCAAGCAAATAAGAATGGTCCTGCACCAGCTCCGGGAGAAGCGCATGCAGAATCGTGACTTGTTTACGCTCCTCGGGGCCGGGCTCGCGGGAAAGGTATAGCAACGCGTCCATGATCTGAGTGAGTGTTTCGACCGCTTCCTCTATGCGATGAAGCGGGCGCATAGCCCGTGGCGGCAGTTGCAGGGCAGTCATTACATCGGCAGCGCCGGCGATAATTGCCAGCGGCGTGCGGAACTCGTGGCTCGCTTGATCAAGCAAACTTCGCTCGCGCTCGACTGCAAGTTCTACTCGTTCAAGATGCTCATTTGCCTCCTGCGCAATTGTATTCAACTCACTGTTACGGTAAGCAGTGGGCAAGCGTTGCGACGGTTTTAACGGGGCTAGCGCACGCATCCGTTGTGCCAGATCTTTAACGGGGCGACTCAAGTTCAGATAAAGCCACCATATCAACAGACAGATAATCAAGAAGTTGAAAATCAGAAACAGGACGCTGAGTTGAACGCTTCTGTTTTGTTCATCTTCGAGTTCGGTCATATCGATCGCCATAATCAATCGACCTTGGGGCAGGGACGTCACCAATGCCTGGTAGCTGCGCGGGCGAGTGGTGTCACCTGGCGCGTCGGCAAAAGGCCCCCATCGCGGAGTGAGAATGGACATGACGCCCGCATATGAGGAAGGGTCCTGGATGCCGTCCAGCTCACTTTCCTTGTAATACCCAGGCGTCAGGTTTGCTAAAAAAGCGGGCATGTCTGTAGGCAGAGAGCCTTCGGTAGTCAGCAGCCAGCCTTTGACGGTGCCTTTGGTGGGCAGCGTGTCGCCGAGATCAGCTCTAGAGGAGTGGAGGGCGCTCTCAGTACTCGACTCCAGTACCTGCTGCCAGATCGGATGATCGACCAATCCCTGACTCAGTTTGCCCAGAACCAACAACGCGAGTGTCAGCATCAGCCCGAACATCGCGAAGCAGACGTTGAGCAACCACTGCATGCTGCGCAAGCGCCGAAGCAGGGTCATACAGCGTTCCCGCCCAAGCGGTACCCTGTGCCGGGAATTGTATGCAGGAGCTTTTCTTCTCCATCCTGATCAACAGCCCTTCGAAGCAAGTGCATGTATGAACGGAGCAGGTCTCCCTGGGGCACGTCCTCTCCCCAGATAAGGCCTTCGATGCGATCACGCCGCAAATTCTCGGAGACTCAAGCATCAGTAACTCCAGAACGTTTCTCAAAGTCCCGGACAGGCTTATTTTACGGCTGCCTCGGGCTACCTGGAGGCTGTCGAGGTCGTAGCTCAAGTCACAGACGCGTATCGTGCGGTCGGCACGCGCACTTGCTTGCGCACGACTCACCAGAACACGCAGCCTGATCTCCAGTTCTGGCAGTGCAACAGGCTTGACTAAATAGTCGTCGGCACCCGTTTCAAATCCCAAGAGCTTGCCTTCGAGTTGATCCTTCGCCGTGAGCATAATGATGGGCGTTACGCAGCCATGCTCCTCGCGCAGTTTACGCAATACGCTCATGCCATCCATTCTCGGCAGCATCCAGTCCAGGATGATTGCGTCGTAGCGATTCCGGATAGCCAGATTCAATCCTGAATGGCCATCGGGCGCTGCATCCGGGATGTGACCGCAGGCTTCCAGGTAATCAAATATATTAGCTGCCAGCGAGTGATTGTCCTCGATGATAAGGACCTGAAGAGATACCGGTTTGCTCAGGCTAACGTTCATTTGACAGGTCTTTCCAAAGCAGAAAAATCATCTGGGCAATCCGAATCGTGCAGGCTTATCAATTTGAATCTCATGCCGGTAACAGCCAGAAAATAAACGTCAGCGCAGCGGCTATTGCGCCGAGAATAGCGCTTAGCAGGAGAAAATTGATACTCCACTTGATTGCGTTGTTTCAGGCTGGAGTTGTGCGGGATTTGTTCATCGTAAAGCCAGAGTACTGAAGGGTTTCAAGAGTGGCGGCGCTCGCACCATGACCAAACATCGAGTCAGGTTTGGACTGCCCGTAAATGAAGAAACCAAATCGTACTGCTGGGGTGTCGCAGGAATGTCGTGTCGGGGTGTTGGCAGCGAACGTTCCAGACGTGATGTCGCCCACAGCTGGCAAGCCTGTCGGGCGATCTGCAAACAACAGCTGATCAGAAGCCTCTTGAAATGCCGAACATGACTGATCCCGCGCCACTGGTGTCATCTTCCAGAAGAGGGCTGTCGGTGATGTCACCCGGCAGGAATTTATATTGAACAGAACTCACGAATCGCCAGTTGTCACCGATTGGATGGACGTACGTCAGGCCTAACTCAGGGATGGTGGATGCACCTGGCTTGTAGTCAACGACACCGCGAGCAACCTCGTCTTTCAAGGTGCCGTAGTAGTAGTTCGCTGAATCTTTGGAAAGATGGCTGACGGCGATGGTCGGTTCAAGACTGCCGCGACCAATCGAAAATTCGTAGCCGTACCTGGCCGACAACTCATAGCCTTCGCTTGCACCGCTAACGTCTGACTTTGCCGTCAATTGCAACTTGCCTGCCGCACCACGTAATGATGCAGAAAGGCCCATGTCCACGCCGCTATCACGATCTTCGAGCAGATCCCTGTTGATACCGTTGCGAGCCAGTTCCTTGCGCCCGAAATCCTTGGCATCAATACCATCGGTGCGAAGCGACGCGATGACGTTCAGTTCAAAACTTTCATCGTGCATCAAGTGGGCGCCAGCGGTGAGGCCGCGTACGAAAAATCGCTCGCCTTCATAATTAATTAACGGCAAAGGCGTGATTTTCGTTCCTTCACCGGCGTAGGGACTTTCCGATATCCCTACGCCCAGCCCCAGGGCCAAACCAGAGGAATCTGCCGGTGATCCCGTTTGCGCGATGGCGAGGGCTGGCAAGGTGAGCAAGCAGGCTAAAACTGAGCAGGATTTAATCATCATATAAAGCCAAGGTGCTGATCGGTTCAAGAACGGGGCAGCCAACGCGGCGAGACAATGTGTCAGCCCGAGCCTGTCTCCCCAAGGTTTGAAGCGTCTTAAGCGTACGTTTGGCATGTCGTGAGAATGTCGTTGTTCAACTTCGCTGAAGCCAGAGAAAACCCCGCTGAGTGATATCTGACGATCAGGCCCTTTTGGCCAGTCGCAGTGATCGCCGATATCAAGTGCATCCAGATCGACGACATTCTTGCGACACCGTGGCGGTAGGTTCCTATTGCCCACAAAAATCAGGCACGAGTAAGCCCTGATCAGAAGTGCCGGCACTTATTACCGAACATCACTTCTTGCCTAGAACCCATTCCTGCCATGACAACAAACACTTATCCGCCTGATTCCGGTAAACCGCGTGCCGAGCGCCAACGCAACAAAGCGGTCGTAGCCTTAGTGGCTTTTGCGGTCCTTGTTGTCGGGGCTGTTTGCTTACAAGTGCTTTCTCTTCAGAACAGCGAGCCTGTTGAGCCAATGGTTGTTGCCTCGACGGCAATGACCGTCACTGAGTCATCTGCACGAATAATTGAATGGCCAGTCCACCTGAATGCTTCGGGTGCGATCGCACCGTGGCAGGAGGCTGTAATCGGCGGGCAGGTCAGCGGGGTGCGATTAACCGAGTTGCTCGTTGGTCCGGGTGATGTCGTGCGTCGGGGGCAAGTGCTGGCTCGTTTCGAAACGGAAGCCTTGCGTGCCGAGGTTGCGCAATTGCACGCCGCTGTCCGACAGGCAAAAGCGCAGGCTGCACAGGCAATTGCCAACCGCGATCGCGCACTAAAGCTCAAAGAAATGGGGGCCATGAGTGCGCAGGACATATCGCAGTCGGTGACCGAGGCCGAAACCGCGTCAGCGCAGGTTGAATCCAGTCAAGCGCAACTGGCGTCCGGGATGTTACAGGTCAAGTACGCGACGGTCGTTTCCCCTGATGACGGCGTTATCAGTGCGCGCAGTGCAACGATTGGCGCGGTGGGCGCGGTCGGCGAGGAACTGTTTCGCCTGATCCGCCACAACCGGCTTGAGTGGCGAGGCGAATTGACCGCCGCGCAGTTAGGGCAAACGGCTGCCGGCCAGAACATCACGCTGGCGCTGCCAGATGGTCTGGTCGCCCAAGCCATGATCAGACAAATGGCCCCCGCACTCGAATCGCAAACACGCCTCGCAACGGTGTACGCGGACATCACACCGGGCAGCACGGCGCGCGCAGGCATGTATGCACAAGGGCGTATAGAGGTCACCCAGCAAAATGCGCTAGTCGTTCCCGCCAGCAGCGTCATTATCCGGGATGGTCATAGCCATGTTTTCACGCTTGATGCGCAGCAAGATATCGCGAGGGCGTCTCTTGTGCCGGTGAAAGTCGGCCGTCGCCAGACTCACAACGTCGAGATTCTGGAAGGGCTCAGCGAGGGGGATCGCGTTCTGGTGCAGGGCGCCGGTTTCGTTAACGATGGCGATAGCGTCAGGGTTGTCCAGACACCACCCGTTGTGACGCCTGCCACGGTTGTCACGCAGAGGTCTTTGAGATGAACCTGGCTACCTGGTCGATACGCAATCCGATCCCCTCGATCCTGTTGTTTGTACTGCTGACTTTGGCTGGCCTATGGGGTCTGTGGAAGTTACCTGTTCAAGACATGCCTGACGTTGATATGCCGGTGGTTCGAATAGCGCTTTCACAACCAGGCGCAGCGCCTGCCCAACTCGAGACCGAAGTCGCGCGCAAGATCGAGGATTCGCTGGCAACGCTGGACAGGATCAAACACATAAGAACCCTGATCACTGAAAGCAGCGTGAACATCGCGGTGGAGTTCGAGCTGGGCAAGCCTCTGTCCGACGCGTTGATGGAATCCAAAGATGCTGTAGATCGAGTGCGCTCAGACTTGCCTGACGATCTTCTGGAGCCTGAGGTAAGCGCTGTTCGTGCCAGCAGTGAGGCCATACAAACCTACGCCATCGCCATGCCAACCATGAACGAAGAAGCGCTTTCCTGGTTCGTGGATGACGTCGTTGCCAAGACCGTATTAGGGGTCAAGGGCGTCGGTCGTTTCGAACGCATCGGAGGCGTGACGCGGGAGGTCCGGGTGAGCCTGGATCCGGCGCTTCTGATCGCCCACGCGGCCACTGTCAGTGAGGTCTCACTGGCACTCGGCAATGTTCAGCAGCAAAGCTCCGGTGGGCGCGCCAAACTCGGAGGCGGCGAACAAGCGGTGCGGACGATCTCATTGGCTGGCCACGCTGGCGAACTGTCCGCCTTGCCGATTGCCCTGGCGGACGGACGATCAGTGCGGCTCGATCAGTTGGCAACGGTAACGGACACGATCGCTGAACGCAGCCAGATTGCACTGTTGGACGGCAAGCCCGTTGTAGGCTTCCGGATCTATCCCTCCAAGGGCCAGGACGTCACCCGGATTGCGACCGGTGTAAACGCAGCGCTGGCCGAAATGCAGGAGAAGCGGCCGGGTATGCAGGCCACCTTGGTGACCAACAGCGTTGATTACACCCAAGAGCAATTTGATGGTTCGCTGTTCATGCTGTACGAGGGCGCATTGCTGGCTGTGTTAGTGGTCTGGTTGTTCCTGCGGGACTGGCGAGCGATGTTGGTAGCCGCCTCGGCCTTGCCGCTGTCGATTCTCCCGACGTTCGCGGCCATGGCGTGGTTCGGTTTCTCGCTCAATACGGTGAGTTTGCTGGCACTGGCGGTGATAGTCGGCATTCTGGTCGATGACGCAATCGTGGAGGTTGAGAATATCGAACGTCATGCACGCATGGGCAAAACCATGCGGCAGGCGACGGCTGATGCCGTTACGGAGATTGCGCTGGCGGTGATCGCGACCACGATGGCGCTGGTCGTGGTTTTTCTGCCCACCGCTATGATGGCGGGAGTCCCGGGCCTGTTTTTCAGAGAGTTCGGCTGGACCGCTGTGGTGGCAGTACTGGCGTCGCTGCTGGTGGCGCGACTGATAACGCCGATGATGGCGGTGCACTTTTTGAAGCCTCATCTTCATTCGGGCGGTGCACCAGAGCCCGCGGATGGTCGCGTGATGCGCAGCTATCTGCATTTGGCGCGCTGGTGTCTGATGCATCGCAAGTCAACGCTGGTCATGACGTTCGGGTTCATGGCCGGATCGTTGTCCCTCATACCGTATCTACCCACCGGCTTGATGCCGGCCTCGGATCGTGGCTACACGACGGTCAGTATCGAGTTGCCTCCTGGCAGTGCATTGCAGGACACGCTCACAGCGGCCGAAGCTGCTCGTGCCCAATTGGCCATGTTGCCCGGTGTACAACAAGTTCTGTCAACTGTGGGTGCTGGGCAGGGTGACAGCGATAACCTGCAAGGTGGTGACGTACGCCGAGGCGCATTGGATGTGACGTTAATGCCGCGTGCAGAGCGGGGCGATCAAACGTCGATTGAGAACACCATACGCGCTGCATTACAGAAGGTACCGGGCGCTCGTTTCACCGTGGGTAGCGGCAACATTGGCGAACAGATGTCGATCATTTTGACCAGTGATGATGCCGTCGCACTTGAAGCCACGGCAAAAGCGCTGGAATCAGAACTGCGAGGTGTACGCGACCTGTTTAACGTCAGCTCAACGGCAAGCCTTGAGCGACCGGAAATTACAGTCAGGCCTGATCTGGTGAGGGCGGCGGAGCAGGGCGTCAGCACCGCTGCGATAGGGGAGACGGTACGAATCGCTACCGCAGGCGATACAGACTCTCGACTTGCACGGCTCAATCTTGATAACCGACAGGTGTATATCCGCACACGCCTGCCAGATATTGTTCAGCAAGACGTCGAATCTTTAAGCCATCTTCGCGTGCGAGGCCGGGATGGGCTCGTGCCGCTGGGCAGTGTTGCGCACTTCGATGTTGGTAGCGGCCCCGCACAGATTGAACGCTACGATCGGCGCCGCTACGTCACGATCAGCGCTGAACTGGGTGGAGCGCCTCTGGGCCAGGCGCTGGCGGATACGTTGGCGTTGCCGACCGCGCGTGCCATGCCATCCAGCGTGCAGATAGTTCAGGCTGATGATGCTGAACTGATGGAAGAACTGGGGTCAGGCTTTGGATTGGCCAGCCTTATCGGTGTCGTGTGCGTGTACTGCGTTCTGGTACTGCTCTTCAAGGATTTTCTGCACCCGGTCACTATTCTTTCCGCCATTCCTCTGTCACTGGGCGGTGCTTTTGTTGGCCTGTTGGTCGCGGGGAGTGAGTTGAGTATCCCGTCAATGATCGGGCTGATCATGCTGATGGGGATCGTGACCAAGAACTCGATTTTGCTTGTCGAGTACACGATTGTGACGATGCGTGAACAAGGTCTGCGCCTGAATGACGCGTTGCTTGACGCATGCCACAAGCGTGCACGACCGATTGTGATGACAACCATCGCAATGATTGCCGGGATGCTGCCGATTGGGTTGGGAATGGGTGCCGATGCGAGCTTTCGCCAACCCATGGCGGTGGCAGTAATTGGTGGCTTGATTACGTCCACCGCGCTGAGTTTGCTTGTCGTCCCAGTGGTGTTTTCTTATATGGACGGGGTGCAAGGGCGGATACGCAGGTTGCTCGCGTTTAACGCACCGGCCCTCGATTCAACGGCTCGCGCCGGCGCGTAACTCACCCACATGTAAGCCGCGCCGACCAGTTCAATCACGCGCACCGTAAAGGACAAGCGGCGTTGAAAAAAATACAAATGCGAATACGTATCAAATACTCGCAATGTAATATATTATTTCCCGCGAATTATTGGCACGTATGCCGTCCCATTTGGCTATTTAATCAAGGCTTCCTCGATGCGTCGTACTCTGATTTCTATCTGTGTGCTTCAGGCGTTTTCCGCTTCCTCCTGGGCGGAGCAGGCGACATCCGGTACAACCATTCTGGAGTTGCAGGCGACCGACATCGTCGGTACATCGGAGTACGAAGCGGCCCAAGGGCCGGTGAAGGGCTACCGAGCCACGCGTTCTGCCAGCGCGACGCGAACCGACACGTCGATACATGAAACGCCGCAGTCAGTCAGCGTGGTGACCAAAGATGTGGTCGAAGATATCGGGGCTACTCGCCTTCAGGACGCGCTTGATTACGCCGGCGGGGTAGGGCGGGCCAATAACTTCGGAGGCCAGGGACTGACAACTTTCACGGTGCGTGGATTTACCACCGGGGAGTTCTATCGCAACGGTTTCCCGATCAACCGTGGTTACCCGAACATGCCAGATGCGAACACCATCGAGCGTCTGGAAGTACTGCGAGGCCCCGCGACTACTCTCTATGGCCGTGGTGATCCTGGTGGCACGTTCAATGTGGTCTCCAAACAGCCTTTGCCGGAGCGCACCGTGACACTGGGTAGCCAACTCGATGATCAGGGTATGAAGCGTGGCACGCTGGATGCTTCCGGCCCGCTCGACGAAGAGGGCCGCCTGGCCTATCGCTTGAACGTGGTGGGTGAGGGCGGTGATACCTTCCGTGATCATGTTGAAACCGAACGCTACGGTGTGACGCCGGTTATTTCCTGGCAGGCCAACGACGATACCAAGGTGATCTTCGAGGGCGATTTCATGCGCAATAATCACCCGCTGGATCGTGGCGTCACGCGCTATCCGACGCAGATTGGCACCGCCTCTCGCGATACCTTCTTTGGCGAAAAAAGCGTTGGCAAATTGCACAACGACAACAACATGGCGCAGCTGCGTTTCGAACATCTGCTAAGCGACAACTGGACATTGGGCGGTGGTTTCCAATGGCTCGATGGCACCTTGCAGGGCAATGCCGTTGAAGCGAATGGCATCGCTGCCGACGGGCGCACGTTGGGGCGCAACTTCAACTATCGCAAACTGGAGTGGACGGACAAGGACACTCAACTGAACCTCACCGGACATTTCTCCACCGGTGGCTTCGATCACACGCTGTTGACCGGAATCGAGTACGAGGATTACGACTACAAGTCCATCATCCAGCGTTCCAGTGGAGCGGTAAGCGCCTACCCGATTGATATCTTCAATCCGGTATATGGTCAACCTCGTCCCGCCCTGACCCGCACGCCGACCCACGACAAAGAAAATCTCAAGACCTACGCCGCCTTCGTCCAGGACCAAGTGGCACTGACTGAGCGCCTGAAGGTTTTGGCGGGTGCCCGTTTCGAGCGTTTCGAACATGACTATGAAACCTATGTGCCGGGGGGCAAAAACTGGGAGGCCAGCGACAATGCGGTGACCCCGCGTCTCGGATTACTTTATGACCTTACCGATACCGTCGCGGTGTATGCCAACACCGCTCGCTCATTCAAACCCAATACGGGAGCGAGTCGGCAGGGCGGCGGTTTTGAGCCGGAAAAGGGTAAGTCTTATGAGATGGGGATCAAATGGGAAGCACTGGATCGCCAGTTGAGTGTTGACGCGGCGATCTACCAGATTGAGAAACAAAACGTCCTCACCACTGATCCCGTGGACTCTACTTTCAGCGTGGCGGCTGGCGAAGTGCGCAGCCGTGGTTTTGATCTGAACGTGGCAGGCAACGTAACCCCAGAGTGGCGGGTGATTGGCGGCTATGCCTATGTGGACGCCGAAGTCACCAAGGACAATGTCATCCAGTCGGGCACACGACTGATGAACATTCCCAAGAACAGCTTCAGCCTGCTCAATATTTACGAATTCCAGGATGGCAATCTGAAAGGCTTGGGTTTGGGCGTAGGCGGTAAGTACGTCGACGAACGTGCTGGCCAGACGGCTAACACGGCGTTTTCGATGGGCAGTTACACCGTCGTCGATTTGCTCAGCTTCTACAAGATCAACGACAAGATCAGGCTGAATCTTGATGTGAAGAATGTCTTCGACCGGGACTATGAAGAAGGCGCCTTTGGCAATGTCTACGCTTACCCTGGTGAGCCGAGAACAGTTCAAGTCGGTGTTTCTTACACCCTGTAGACGGCCCGGTTAATCTGGTGTGAATTCAAAAGGCCCTTCCAGGGCGTAATGCTGTTCACTTAGAGATGACACTGTACCTGTGGCGAGGGGATTCATCCCCGTTGGGTTGCGCAGCAGCCCCATATCCAGCAAACGCGCTGTTTCAGGTGTACCGCATTCGGAGGTTTTGGGGCTGCGGCGCAACCCAACGGGGCGGTGCGACGTTTCGCTGAATCCCCTCGCCACAGGTACAGCGTCAGCCTTAAGTGAACAGCATTACTTTCAGGGCCTTTTTTGTATGAGCCCAGCGGGCGCAATCTTGTTAGTGGATTTTCGTGCAGCGTCCAATCCCATAGCGGCACAAATGCCACGTCGATCAAACTCGGTTTACTGCATCGACACGGACAGGTTTTAGCAGTGCATCAACTGTGATTACTTGCCGAAACAAGGGCTGACTCAGGCTTCTTGGCGCGGGTCAGTTGATAAGCAATTGCCAGCCACACGAACCATCCGGGCATGACCATCAGGGCGATACGAGTGTCAGGCCGCAACCCTAGCAGGCAAAGCACAAAGCCCAGGAAGGCCAGGGACAACCAAGCCATCGGAACGCCGCCAGGCATCTTGAAAGCAGATTGCGCATGTAACTCAGGCCGCTTTTTACGGTAGGCAATGTAAGACGCAAGGATGGTTGACCAAGTGAAGATCACCAAGATCGCTGACACCGTCGAGACGATGGTGAACGCTGTCATGACTTCCGGAACGATGAACAATACCAGCACGCCAATCAGCATCAGAAATGTGGTGAACGCCAGGCTGAGAAGAGGCACGCTGTTGCTCGACAATCGTCGGAAAATCCTCGGTGCGTTGTCGTTGCTGGCCAGTCCAAATAGCATGCGGCTTGAAGAAAAAACGCCACTATTGGCTGATGAGGCGGCGGATGTCAGCACCACAAAGTTGACGATGCCGGCAGCGGCTGGAAATCCTGCAACCAGAAACAATTCCACAAAAGGGCTCTTGGTCGGCGAAACCTGATGCCAGGAAGTCACGGCAATAATGCAGATCAGTGCCAGTACGTAGAACAAGATAATTCGAAGCGGAATAGAGTTGATTGCTTTAGGCAGCGTTTTATCGGGGGAGCGGGTTTCCGCTGCTGCTGTGCCGATTAACTCGGTGCCGGCAAACGAGAAGATCGCCATCTGAAAACCGGCGAAGAAGCCAAATAAACCATTAGGAAAAGCAGCCTGTTTATCCACCAGATGATTCAGAGATGCGGTGACACCGCTTGGTGAGACAAAGGAAGTGGCAATCAGCACCAGGCTGACGCCAATCAGAGTAACGACGGCGATTATCTTGATGATCGCGAACCAGAACTCCACCTCACCGAAAAGCCTGACCGTCAGGACATTTAGAGCGAACAGTGTCGCCAGCATGCCAATCGCCGGAATCCACGCAGGGACATCGGGAAACCAATACTGAAAAAAACCGCCCACCACGACAGCATCGCCTATGACTGCAACACTCCAACTCAGCCAGTACGACCAGCCAAGAAAGAATGCCGCACGCGGGCCCAGGTAGGCGCCGGCGAAATCCGCAAAGGTTTTAAAGTTCAAGTTGGAAAGCAGCATTTCCCCCATGGCACGCATGACGAAAAAAACGAACAGACCAATGATCATATAGATGAGGATGATCGAGGTGCCGGACAGGGCGATGATCTTCCCGGAGCCCATGAAAAGGCCGGTACCGATGGCACCACCCATGGCCATTAATTGAATGTGACGATTACTGAGGGTGCGCTGTAGCGCGGGCTGTTCAACCAGCCCCGACGGATTCGATTTCATTTCAAAACCTCTTGATTTTATGTTTTTGAGTTTTGGCAGAAAGTAGGTGTCTAGCGTTCTTGTTAGAGATGCGGCGGCTAATAACGGTCGCGTTTTTGGGTGTTGTTGACGGTGAATGTGCCGCTTGGGGGCGATGTCCTACCGATCAACTGGCTGTGCGCAGATGCGATGGTTTTGCCGGTTGTTGATCCAGCAATTGATAGAGGTTTTTGATGTTGGTCGGCGTCGGTACCAGATGGATGCGCTTACCGATTTCCTGTTCCTGAGCCAAGTCGTTCAGGTAGCGCAGCGACGAAAAGTCCTCTAAGGCAAAGCCCACCGAATCGAAGACCGTGACCTGCGTATCGTTCTCGCGTCCGGGAACTTCGCCTGACACTATTCGGAAAAATTCGACGACGGGAGAGTCGGCTTCCAACTGTTGGATATCGCCTTCAATTCGTGTTTGCGCTTCGAACTCCACGATGACCCGTGCGTTGCGCAGGATGTCCGCGTGCAGTTCGGTTTTACCCGGGCAGTCACCGCCGACAGCATTGATATGCATGCCGGGCTCGATCATCTCGGGGGTCAAAATTGTTGCGTAAGCTTTGTCGGCGGTGACTGTGGTGACGATATGCGCACCCTTGACCGCCTCTTTCACAGAGCTGGCGAGAATCACTTCGATCTCAGGGAATGCAGCGAGGTTGTGCTTCAACTTGAGTGAAGCGTCGCGATCAATATCGAAGATTCGGATTTCATTGATGCCCAACATTTCATGAAAAGCCAAGACCTGGAATTCACTCTGGGCACCATTGCCGATGATTGCCATCGAGGTGGCATCTCGGCGCGCCAAGGATTGCGCCACCAGTGCGGAGGTCGCAGCGGTGCGCACTGCAGTCGTCAATGTCAGCTCGCTAAGCAGGGTTGGATACCCACTGTGCACATCAGCAAGGAGACCGAAGGCCATGACCGTCAGCAAATCCCTCTGACCATTGTCCGGGTGGCCGTTCACGTATTTGAACGAATACTGCTGGCCATCGTCGGTGGGCATCAACTCGATCACACCGTCTGCGGAATGATTGGCAGTGCGTGGCGACTTGTCGAAGTCGGCCCAACGCGAATAATCCGCCTTGATGTAAGCCGCCATTTCGCGGATGGCCCGGCGTATTCCGACCTTGGTAAACAGGCGTGCGGCATCGTCGACATCGATAAAAAGTGTCATGTTGTTATTCTCCGATTCTTTAATTGAAAGGCTGTAAAGCAAGGGATTGCTCAGGCGCGTTTGCTTTCGAAACCGTGAAGCACGTTGACCGCATTGATCCCGATTTCATCAACCATGTAGCCGCCTTCCATCACGAACAGGGTGGGGCAACCAACACTCGCAATCAGCTCACCGATGCCGATGAAGTCTTCACTTTCCAGAAGGAAGTGGCTGATGGGATCGTCCTTGAACGTGTCGACGCCCAACGAGATCGCCAGTACTTCAGGTGCGAACTGCTGGAGTTTTTTGCACGCGTGGAGCAGGGCGTTGCGGTAACTTTCCCAAGTGGTGTTTTTAGGGAGCGGATAGTTGAGGTTGTAACCTTCGCCCTGGCCAGCGCCGACTTCGTGGCTGAAACCTGAGTAGTACGGATAGGACACAGTGGGTTCGCCATGTAGCGACACAAACATGACGTCGCTGCGCTCGTAAAAAATGTTCTGGGTACCATTGCCGTGATGGAAGTCGACATCCAGTACCGCAACACGTTTGGCACCTTGAGTAATGGCTTGTTGCGCAGCAATGGCCGCGTTATTGAGATAGCAGTAACCCCCCATGTACTCACGCGCCGCGTGATGACCGGGCGGACGACACAGGGCAAAGGCACTGTCGTGACCTTCATTGATCAATGCCAAGCCTGTGAGAGCGATATCGGCGCTGGTTTTCACCGCTTGCCAGGTAGTCGCGGTAATTGGCGAGCCGGCATCCATGGCGTAGAAGCCCAGCTTACCGTCGATGAAACTCGGCACTTGCTCATTGGACAGGTCACGCACTGGCCACACCAGCGGCAAGGCATCGTGGGTACGTCCTGTTGCGCGCCATTGTGTCCAGGCGCTTTCCAGAAAACTGACGTAGCGCTCGCTGTGCGCATTGACGTAGCACGACCGATCAAACGCGCGCGGTTCGATGATCTGTCCAAGGCCAACCTGCTTGACGCGGCTATGAACGGTATCGGCCCGACTGGGCTGTTCAAACGACGGCTTGAGTACGCCGTCTTTCAATTCGGTGCCGTGGTGCAAGCGGTGGGAATCACTGAAAACTGTAAACATTCTGCGCATCCGTTAATGTGGGCCAGTGCAAATATTCTGTTCCGGCATGGATGCGCTTTCTTTGCTTTGTTTTCGTGATTTACTGAATTAATCGGGCGTTTTTACTCAGGAACGACGCAATGCAGAAAAAATTATCCAAACGCATCAGTCTTGACGACACTGACTTGGCGATACTTCAGTTGCTGCAGGAAGATGCGAGCATCTCCAACGCAGAGCTCAGTGAACGCTTGTCGTTAAGCCTGACGCCTTGCTGGCGGCGGCGCAAAAGAATGGAGGAGGCGGGCGTTATCAAGGGTTATCAGGCGAACCTTGATCGACGAATGCTGGGGCTGGATATCATGGCGTTCGTGCACATCCGTTTTTCCACTCACGCCGATCACGCTCCTGATGCGTTCGAGGCGGTAATAGCGCAATTGCCCGAGGTGTTGTCCTGCCACAAGATCACCGGCGATGCCGATTACGTTCTTCAGGTGTTGGCAGAGGATCTTGATAGCTACAGTGACTTTATCGAACAGGTGCTCAGGCGTCAGGTGGGTATTGCATCCATTCAGTCGAGTCTGGCGTTACGCGAGGTCAAAACCAGTAGCCGTATTGCGATACCCCAATCGAGCAAAAACCGTACATCAATCGAATGAGAACAATGAATCGTCAGCTGTTCGTCTCTATGGATGGGCCCAAGGGGACCGGTAAAACCACACTGTTGGAGGCCGTGACGAAAGTACTGAGGGCAGATAATAAAAAGGTGATCCGACTTTGCGAGAAAAAAAGCGATCCCTACAGGGGTGAAACAATGGCCCTCGTTAACCAACTCGTCAGAAGTCCCACCCGGGATTTGGAGTTGGCGGTATGTGAGCGCTTGGCTGATAGCCGTGCCTGGATTTCCGGGCACGTGTTGGCTAAACAGCCAGCCGACAGCATCATCTTGATCGATCGCTGGTACCCATCTGATGCCGCGTTTCGACAAACAGTCCCGTTTGCCGACATTCTCCAACTGAACATGGATCGAGGCGTACGAGTGCCAGACCTGCATGTCGGCGTCGTCACCAGCCCGGAAATTTCATGGGCAAGGGCAGCGACACGTTCGCGAGGACTGGGCGGCACTGTGATCCAGAAATACGCAGAGCACGTTGCGTGCACCGCGTCGTTCGAAAAAGCGATCACCGATCATGGCTGGGTTCTATGCCGGAATGAAGGAACGATTGGAGATGCGACGCTGCAGGTGGTTTCTGAGATCTATGAGGTGCTTGGGATGTAGAAGTGGTACCAGCACACCGAACTAAAAATAAAAAAATCAGTACCCTCTCAACGTAATGTATCTTAAGAGTTTTTTGACAATTTCAGACTTTATCTTCCAGTGCAAATCTTTAGTCGGTAAAAAATAGATTGGCTGACTGCCCAAAAATTAATCTTTTTATAGCGA
This sequence comes from Pseudomonas sp. NPDC098747, assembly GCF_044760045.1. NCBI lineage: Bacteria > Pseudomonadati > Pseudomonadota > Gammaproteobacteria > Pseudomonadales > Pseudomonadaceae > Pseudomonas > Pseudomonas sp. NPDC098747. The sequence goes on from NZ_JBIWAL010000047.1 coordinate 45,555, forward strand.
TTGGTTATAGCTGCTTTCGCGGGAAGCACTAAGCTGCCACTGGGCTATTCCACTTTGCGCCTCGGCGCTCACAAGAGACCAAAATAGACCCATCTTTTCTTACGACGCCTTGCGCTAAGGAGGATGGGCTTATGCCAAAAGCAAAGTCTAGAACGCATAGTTTTACTAATCGCGGAAAGCATTTTGGCAACATCTGGGCCTTTCAACGCACTCCCTCGTACATATTGAGCCAGCCTTCAGTTGTAGTGGTCAACTAATCCCGGACACGACGTTAAGTTTTTCTTCGGCCCGAGCTGGCGCCAGCCCACCGTTAAATTGATGGGGTCGAACCCAGTT
>NZ_JBIWAL010000048.1:0-45317 GCF_044760045.1 Pseudomonas sp. NPDC098747
AAGCTGGAACAGCCGCACTTCATCACCCAGTACCCGTTCGAAGTGTCGCCGCTGGCTCGTCGCAATGACGACAACCCGAACGTCACCGACCGTTTCGAGCTGTTCATCGGCGGCCGTGAAATCGCCAACGCCTACTCCGAGTTGAACGATGCGCAAGACCAGGCCGAGCGCTTCATGGCGCAGGTGGCCGACAAGGACGCCGGCGACGACGAAGCCATGCACTACGACGCCGACTTCGTTCGTGCGCTGGAGTACGGCATGCCGCCTACGGCCGGTGAAGGTATCGGCATCGACCGTCTGGTGATGTTGCTGACCAACTCGCCGTCGATTCGCGATGTGATCCTGTTCCCGCACATGCGACCGCAAGCGTAAACGTTTCAGTTAAAAAGCCGCCTAAAACAGGCGGCTTTTTATTGCCTGTCTGGTACAAATGTATCGTTTGGTTACTTTTAAAATAACAGAGGAAGTCCGGTCGTGATGGTTGCAATCGCTCAAGAAGGTGCAGCGGGTATCGCCACTGCGGTCGCTGAAAGTGTTCAGTACCAGGGCCGCAAGGCCAGCCGACAGGGCAGTGAGCAGCGTCGTCAGGACATTCTCGACGCGGCGATGCGCATTGTCGTGCGTGATGGCGTGCGCGCCGTACGCCACCGTGCCGTGGCTGCCGAAGCGGCTGTGCCGCTGTCGGCCACGACTTATTACTTCAAGGATATCGATGACCTGCTCACCGATACCTTCGCCCAACACGTAGAACGCAGCGCGGCGTACATGGCCAAGCTGTGGAGCAACAACGAGGGCCTGCTGCGCGAGATGGTCGTCAGCGGCGACGGCAGTCCCGAGTCACGCTCGCAACTGGCGGATGATATTGCGCGGTTGATGGCCGATTACGTGCATCGCCAATTGCTCAACCGTCGCGAGTATTTGATGGCGGAACAGGCATTCCGTCAGGAGGCGCTGCTCAACCCGCGCCTGGCGATTCTGGTGCGCTCGCATCAGCAGATTCTGTTGCAGGGCAGCTGCCAGTTGTTTCAGGTCTTGGGCTCGCGTGAACCTCAGCAAGATGCCAAGGTGTTGACGGCGATTATCGGACGGATGGAATATCAGGGCCTGCTCAACGACGCCGAGCCTTTGGCTGAAGAAGAGATGCTCGGGATTCTGACGCGGTATATGCATTTGGTGCTCGCGTCGGTTTAACCCTTAAAGGGCTATCACCATTTCCTGTGGGAGCGAGCTTGCTCGCGAAGACGGACTGATATTCAACGTTAATGTTGGCTGTTCTACCGCTTTCGCGAGCAAGCTCGCTCCCACAGGTTTAGTAGTGAATTCGTTTAACGGGAGTATCGAATGAAAGCCTGGCGTGGCGTGCTGATCGCCTTGTCGTTCCTGCTGCTCAGTGGCTGTCTGGTGACGTTCAAGTCGCCGCTGTCCACCAGTGATCCGGCGCCCAAGGGCCTGCTCGGCAAGTGGTCGAGCGTCAATGCCTGGGGCGAGCCGATGAACCTTGAGCTGACTCCCCTGGGCAACGATCGCTATCAGGCCGTCACGTATTTCAAAGCCAAACCCCGCGAACGCGAAGCCTATCCGTTCACCGTGTCGCGCCATGGCAATCGCTGGTATCTGTCGGCGAAAGTGCCGGCGCAGTTTGGCGGCCACTACACCATCGCCGGCTTCGAACTCACCGACAAACACGAGCTGGTGGTGTACAACCTTGATCTCGAGCAGATCAATCAGGCAATCCAACACAAAGCCCTCGACGGTCAGGCCTTCCAGACCGATGACGGCGATGGCGTGCTGGTCGACAGCAACCTCGACAAAGTCTTTGCTTACCTCGACGATCCGGCCAATTCCGATGTCTTTGTCGAAGCGGCGCGCTATCAGCGCCGGGCCGGCGCCAAATAATTCAGTACGACAGGTTTTTTACAGGAGTTTCGGGTGGACGATTACCAGCAGACGATACGCATGTTGTCCGACCGCATTGTGCTGGCGCAAACGCCGATCCGCGTGCTCGATGCGGTCAAGTGGGACGAGAGCATCCGCAAGGGGTTTCTCAAGGCCAAGGGCAAGGAAATGCCGGCGGTGGATCGCGACTACTACCTGAACCGGCCGCTGTCGTTCGATTCAAGCAAGGTCAAACTGGAGTTCCAGAACATCGAGCGCGACATCACTCGCCAGCTCGGCCAGTTCAACCCGGTCGGCCAGATCATGCGGCGCATGTGCAAGGAATACCGCATGGTGGTGCGTATGCTTGAAGCGCGCGGCACTGAAGATTTCGGCCTGATTTCGCAAGAGCTGTACGGCGCGGCGTCCGATGCATTCCACGCCGGTGACCCGACCCTGGCCGACCTCGGCCTGATGATGTCCGACTACCTGAACAACATCGATGGCCGTGGCGACTTGAAGGATGAACCGAAAATCCTCACCGCCAAGGACGCCGTGCACCTGCTGCAAACCCGTTTGAACAAAGTGTTCGGCGAGGCCGAGGAAACCATTCGTGTGTTCGAGTCCGACGGCATTGTTGCCGACGCGGCGGCGGGCGCTGACTACATCAAGATCCGCACCGACGCGATGTTCAACGATCGCGACGTGCGCGCACTGGAAGTTCACGAAGGTCTGGTGCACGTCGGCACCACACTCAACGGTCTGAATCAGCCGATCTGCACCTTTTTGTCCAAGGGCCCGCCCTCGTCGACGGTGACTCAGGAAGGTCTGGCGATCCTGATGGAAATCATCACCTTCGCCTCCTACCCGAGCCGCCTGCGCAAACTGACCAACCGTACCCGCGCCATTCACATGGTCGAGGAGGGTGCCGACTTCTTGCAGGTGTTCGAGTTCTTCCGCGAGCAGGGCTTTGAAATGGCGGAAAGCTATGGCAACGCCAGTCGGGTTTTCCGTGGCTCGACGCCGACCGGTCTGCCATTCACCAAAGACTTGTCCTACCTCAAGGGCTTTATCATGGTTTACAACTACATTCAGTTGGCTGTGCGTAAGGGCAAGCTTGAGCAGATTCCTCTGTTGTTCTGCGGCAAGACCACGCTTGAAGACATGCGCACCTTGCGCCAATTGGTGGATGAGGGGCTGGTGGTGGCGCCGAAATATCTGCCGGACCAGTTCCGTGACTTGAATGCGTTGTCGGCGTGGATGTGCTTCTCCAACTTCCTCAACCATTTGAGCCTGGACCGGATCGAGGCGGACTATTCCAATATTTTGTAGACCTGACACAAACCCTGTGGGAGCTGGCTTGCCAGCGATTGCAGTCTGCCAGTCAATATTGATGCTGGCTGGCTGGCTGGCTGGCTGGCTGGCTGGCTCGCCGCCATCGCTGGCAAGTCGAATCGTCGCACCGCAGCTCCCACAGGATTATTTATTGCCGCAATTACTGTGTATCAACCCGAATTTTCGCGAGGTTTCACCGGATGAGATTCCTCGGCATCTTTTGCCTGCTCCTGACCCTTGGCGGTTGCAGTTCGCTGTTGTTCTACCCCGAGCCGGGCCAGATTTTTACCCCGGAAAAAGCCAAGCTCGAATACCGCACTGTCACCCTGAGCACCGCCGACGGCCTCAAGCTGAACGCCTGGTGGCTGCCGGCTAAACCGGGTGTCGAGGTCAAAGGCACGGTCCTGCACCTGCATGGCAACGGCGGCAATCTGCCGCTGCATTTGGGCGGGAGTTGGTGGTTGCCAAAAAACGGCTATCAAGTGTTGCTGGTGGATTATCGCGGTTATGGTTTGTCCGAGGGCGAGCCAAGTTTGCCGGCAATCTATCAGGACATCGACGCTGCATTCGCGTGGCTGGGCAAGGCCCCCGACGTCAAAGGCAAGCCGCTGATCCTCCTCGGTCAAAGTCTCGGCGGCTCGATGGCCGTGCATTGGCTGGTGCAGCATCCCGAGCGGCAGAAGCAACTCAAGGCCCTGATACTCGACGGCGTGCCCGCCAGTTATCGCAGCGTCGGCCAATACGCTCTCAGCACCGCGTGGCTGACCTGGCCGTTTCAGGTGCCGTTGTCGTGGCTGGTGCCAGACGGTGACAGCGCAATCAATTCAATGCCGCAGCTCAATGGCGTGCCGAAACTGATTTTCCACAGCATCGACGATCCGCTGGTGCCTCTATCCAACGGCATCCGTCTGTATCAAGCTGCGCCGCCGCCGCGCGTGTTGCAACTGACCCGAGGCGGTCATGTGCAGACCTTCGGCGACCCAACGTGGCGTCAGGTGATGCTGCGCTATCTGGACGATCCCGAGCACTTCAACGGCCTGCGCCGCCTCGGCGAAATCCCCAATTACCCGCAACCCCCGAATTCTGAAGATGAGAGTCCGCAATGAGTGAAGAACGTAACGCCATCCCGCTGATCATCACCGGTATCTGCAGCATCCTCGGCTCTGTAGGCGCCCTGTGGTTCTACGGCTACCTGCACTTCGCCAAACCCGAGGATGCGTTGCTGCTCAACGAATTCACCATGCTCAAGACCGTTCCGGGTGAAGACTACAAACTCTCGCTGAGCCCTGCACCACAAGTGGCGCAGTGCATTGATGGCGTGCTGGTGCTGTTTGATACCGAGCAGAAAGGTCTGACCGGCGTGCTGATCAACGCCCAGAAAAAAGCCGTGCGCTGCATGGGCGAAGAGACCCCGCAGAAGCTGGAAGAGTGATTCTGCAGGACCAGCCCTCACCCTAACCCTCTCCCAGCGGGAGAGGGGACTGACCGAGGTGTCTTGCGCTATCCATCGACCTGAAAGATCCCGTCGATTATGGATTCGGCAAACTGGAAAGATCCTGTCAATTATGGATTCGGTACACCACTTTCACGTCGGTGTATCTTTCGAGCATCCCCCAATCGGCCCCCTCTCCCTCGGGAGAGGGCTGGGGTGAGGGGCTGCAATTCCAGCACTCACAAAAAAGCCCCGCCTGACTGAGTCAGGCGGGGCTTTTGCGTTACAGCGTGAAGCTTAGTTCGAGCTGATAGCCGAACGTGGCATCACTGGCTGGTTGTCGTTGGAAATGGTCACTTCCACGCGACGGTTCATCGCACGACCGGAAACGCTGCCGTTCTCGGCAACCGGGTATTCCTTGCCGTAACCCTGAGCGACGATACGTGCTGGATCAACACCCATTTTCACCAGAGCAGTGCGCACGGAGTTGGCGCGACGCTCGGACAGCGACTGGTTGTAGTTGGCAGCGCCAGTGCTGTCGGTGTAACCCTCGACGATCACTTTGCGATCAGGGTTTTCCTGAAGGAACTGCGCCAGTTTGTTGATGTTCACCAGACCGCTGGATTTCAGATCAGCCTTGTTGGTGGCGAACAGCACGTCACCGAAAGTCACCAGCGTACCGCGATCGGTCTGCTTGGCGTTGAGGCTGTCCTGCAGCTGTTTGATCTGCTGATCGCGAGCATCCAGACGCGCCTGGGCACGATGGGCGGCAGCGTCTTTCAGATTATTTTCAGCGGTACGCAGGGCGATGGTCTGCTTGGCCACTTCCACACGTTGGTTGGTCAGGTAAGCCAGTTGATCGACCTTAGCCGCGTCTTGTTTGTCCAGATAAGCCTTGTCGGCCTTGTCCAGGTACTCGCTGGCGTCTTTGGTTTCCAGCGCCGCTACTTTGCTCGCCTGCGGGTTGGCTTGCAGGCCGGCGTAGTTGGTGCGTGCCTGTTCCAGACTCGGGTTAGGCGGAGTGGAGCAGGCAGCCAAGGCAACGCTTGCAGCCAGAAGAGCGGGAATCATCAGTTGCTTACGCATAATTTTTCGTCCTTTCTATCGGTAAGAGTTTCAGCTTTGCGGTCGGGATGCGCGCTTACTTCACGGTGCGCTGACTTTCCTGACGCAGTTCCTGAACACCTTTCTGGGAATCCTTCACAGCCAGTTCAGCTTTGGCCGCTTGAGCTTTGCGTTCTGCTACGCGAGCGTCCCACTCGGCTTGCTCGGACAGTTTGCGAGCTTCGTCGTAGTTCTTGTCGTGCATGGCAATTTCGGCTTGCTTGAGTTTGTCCTGCGCCTGCTTCATTTCAACGGCAGCAAACTCGGTACCGCCGGCGCTGACGGCGCTGTTGACCGCAGACTGGGTCACGGCGTACTGCTCGGTCGGTGGATTACCGGCGCAACCGGCCAGTACGAAGCTGGTGCCGATTGCCAGGGCGGCCAGTTTCAGACCGCGTAGGTGGGTAAACGAGGTTTGGTTTTTCATGGTCTTCAACTCCATTAGGCATCTCCTGAAAACAACTAAATCCATCCTGGTCGAGGAGCCGCAAGCGTCATGTGACAGCGCGTTTTTGAAACGCTCGTTCCAGGCGTGGTTACAGCTTCCGACCGGAGACGTTTTTCAAAAGTTCAGAAAAGATGGCCTATCGCCAAAAAAAACTTTGACCGAATGGACAAGGCTCTAAAGCGGGAACTTTGGCACGATGGAGGGGTACGCAGGGGTAGGTTTCAGCTGGAAAGGCGCATATTTTAAAGGTCACTACAGCCACTGTGGGAGCGAGCTTGCTCGCGAAAAGCGTGGGTTCAGACACCTCGATTTCTCATGTGCCGCCGCCTTCGCGAGCAAGCTCGCTCCCACAGATTTGATCTGTGGCGGATCAGTGTTTTTGTTTACCCTCAGCAGACGACAAATCCTGCAAATACCGCCGCGACAGCGCCAGAAAACGCGGCGTTGGTCCGACGTCTTCATACAACGGATCACCTTCCTCATCCGTCGCAACCACAGTGGCGCCTTTCACATACGGCAGGCTCGCTTCGAACTCTTCAAGGGCGGCGCCGATCAGCTCGCCGAGCAGTTCTTCGGGGTGGCGTTTGGGGTACATCTCGGCAATCGCTGCCAGACGCGCAGCGGCCTCGACGTCCAGATGAATCGTGTAGCCAGTGTCGGTCAGGCGACCCTTGGCGTTTTCTTCCCAATGCTGGGCGAGTTCACGGATTTTCATGATGACCTCATGTCGCACCTGCTGCAGCAGGCGTGGGTGAGTGTCCGGCGGGGCCGGCGGCAAGCCTTCATGCGGCTTACTGTTGAGACTAGCTTTCGGCTACAAGGTTTAAAGTCCCTTCGTCGCCTGCTTGTAAGAAGCGCCGTAGAGCGGCACTCTCTGCGTCATGCACTTGCTTCTAGGCCGCCCGGATTACTGCTGGAGAACTGCTGATGACCGATATTGATGCACGCTTGCGCGAGGATGTTCATCTGCTCGGAGAGCTGTTGGGCAACACCATTCGAGACCAGTATGGCGAGGCGTTTCTCGACAAGATCGAGCAGATTCGCAAGGGCGCCAAGGCTGACCGCCGGGGCTCGATGGATGCCGAACTCAGCGCCAGCCTCAATCAATTGAGCGAAGACGAATTGCTCCCGGTGGCGCGGGCGTTCAACCAGTTTCTCAACCTGGCGAACATCGCCGAACAGTATCAGTTGATCCATCGTCGCGAAGAGTCGCAGCCCGCGCCGTTCGAATCCCGTGTGTTGCCGGAATTGCTCGCCCGTTTGCGCAACGAAGGCCACAGCGCCGAATCCCTCGCCCGCCAACTTGGACGACTGGAAATTGAACTGGTGCTGACCGCACACCCGACTGAAGTGGCGCGGCGCACGCTGATCCAGAAGTACGATGCAATCGCCGCGCAGCTCGCCGCACAGGATCATCGTGACCTGACCAGCGCCGAACGCGAGCAGATTCAAAACACCCTGCAACGGCTGATCGCCGAAGCCTGGCACACCGAGGAAATCCGCCGCACCCGCCCAACGCCGGTGGATGAGGCCAAGTGGGGTTTCGCGGTTATCGAACACTCGCTGTGGCAAGCGATTCCCAACCATATGCGCAAGGCCGATCAGGCACTGCATGCGGCGACAGGCCTGCGTTTGCCGCTGGAAGCCGCGCCGATTCGCTTCGCCTCGTGGATGGGCGGTGACCGTGACGGCAACCCGAATGTCACTGCTGCGGTGACCCGCGAAGTGCTGCTGCTGGCGCGCTGGATGGCCGCTGATTTGTACTTGCGCGATATCGATCATCTGGCTGCCGAGCTATCGATGCAGCAGGCCAGCGACGCACTCAAAGCCCAGGCTGGCGACAGCGCGGAGCCGTACCGTGCGGTGCTCAAGCAATTGCGCGAACGCCTGCGCTCCACGCGCAACTGGGCGCATGCCGCGTTGACCGCATCGACGCCGGCGCCAGCGGATGTGCTGCAAAACAACCGCGATCTGCTTGATCCGCTGGAGCTGTGTTTCAACTCGTTGCACGAATGCGGCATGGGCGTGATCGCCGACGGCCCATTGCTCGATTGTCTGCGCCGTGCCGTGACGTTCGGTTTGTTCCTGGTGCGCCTCGACGTGCGTCAGGACTCATCGCGGCACAGCTCGGCGATGACCGAAATAACCGATTACCTGGGCCTCGGTCGTTACGAGGACTGGGACGAAGAACAACGCATCACCTTTCTGACCCGCGAGCTGAGCAATCGTCGACCGTTGTTGCCGGCGCATTTCAAGCCGTCCGCCGACACCGCCGAAGTGCTCAACACCTGCAAGGAAATCGCTGCCGCGCCCGGCGCTTCGCTGGGCTCCTATGTGATCTCGATGGCGGGCGCCGCTTCCGACGTGCTGGCGGTGCAGTTGCTGCTGAAAGAATCCGGCGTACTGCGGCCGATGCGTGTGGTGCCATTATTTGAAACCCTCGCCGACCTCGACAACGCCGGCCCGGTGATGGAACGTTTGCTGCTTTTGCCGGGTTACCGCGCACGGTTGCAAGGTCCGCAGGAAGTGATGATTGGCTATTCGGACTCGGCCAAGGATGCGGGCACCACCGCAGCAGCGTGGGCGCAATACCGCGCGCAGGAACGGCTGGTGGAAATCTGCCGCGAGCAGCAAGTCGAACTGCTGTTGTTCCATGGTCGCGGCGGCACTGTCGGCCGTGGCGGTGGTCCGGCGCACGCGGCGATTCTGTCGCAGCCGCCGGGATCGGTCGCGGGACGGTTCCGCACCACCGAGCAGGGAGAAATGATTCGTTTCAAATTCGGCCTGCCGGACATCGCCGAGCAAAACCTCAATCTGTACCTGGCGGCGGTGCTCGAAGCGACGCTGCTGCCACCGCCGCCGCCAACCCCGGAATGGCGCCACTTGATGGACGAATTGGCCGCTGACGGTGTCAGCGCCTATCGCAAGGTCGTGCGGGAAAACCCGCAGTTCGTCGAGTATTTCCGCCAGTCCACTCCGGAGCAGGAGCTGGGGCGTTTGCCATTGGGCAGTCGCCCGGCCAAGCGCCGCGCGGGTGGCATCGAAAGTCTGCGGGCGATCCCGTGGATCTTCGGCTGGACGCAAACGCGGTTGATGTTGCCAGCCTGGCTGGGGTGGGAGTCGGCGCTGAGCAAGGCGCTGGAACGCGGCGAAGGCGAATTGCTCGGGCAGATGCGCGAACAATGGCCGTTCTTCCGTACCCGCATCGACATGCTCGAAATGGTCCTGGCCAAGGCTGACGCCGATATTGCGCTGTCCTACGATCAGCGTCTGGTCGAGCCGGACTTGCTGCCGTTGGGCGCGCAGTTACGCGACCTATTGTCGCAGGCATGTGCGGTAGTGCTTGGGCTGACCGGGCAGTCGCAGCTGCTGGCGCATAGCCCGGACACACTGGAATTCATCCGCCTGCGCAACACCTACCTCGACCCGCTTCATCTATTGCAGGCCGAATTGCTCGCGCGTTCGCGCCAGCAGAATGTTGAGCAGGGCAGCCCGGTGGAGCAAGCGTTGCTGGTGTCTGTGGCGGGGATTGCCGCCGGTTTGCGCAACACCGGCTAAGGTTTTTCCGGTGGGGCAGGGCACCCGGTGCAAGTGTCGGGTGCCGCTTCGCAAACGAGGAGAAAGTGCCGGCAGGCGACAGTAAATGATGGGGTTGCGACTTGGGTCACCGCGTCGCAAGGTCGCGGCGGGCGTCGGTTTCTCCGACTTTTGGCGTCTTGTGTGGGCGCAGCCTGCTGTGTATCTTGATCAGCCTTTGGCCGTTTGTGCGGCCACGACCCGTATTTTTCAGGATTCGTCCCAAGAGGCGAGGCCTTTGTTTTGTAAAAGCTTTTTATAAAAAAATTGAGGAGCACATCTAATGCGCGTCATTCTGCTGGGAGCTCCCGGGGCCGGTAAAGGTACTCAGGCTAAGTTCATCACCGAGAAATTCGGCATTCCACAAATTTCCACTGGCGACATGCTGCGTGCAGCGGTCAAGGCCGGTACTCCGCTGGGCGTTCAAGCCAAGAGCATCATGGATGCCGGCGGCCTGGTGTCGGATGACCTGATCATCGCACTGGTTCAAGACCGCATCGCTCAACCTGATTGCGCCAACGGCTTCCTGTTCGACGGCTTCCCGCGCACCATTCCGCAGGCTGAAGCACTGGTGACTGCCGGTGTCGAGCTGGACGCCGTGGTTGAAATCGCCGTTGAAGACGAAGAAATCGTTCAACGTATCGCCGGTCGTCGTGTGCACGAGTCCAGCGGCCGCGTTTACCACATCGTCTACAACCCGCCGAAAATTGCCGGCAAAGACGACATCACCGGTGACGAACTGGTACAGCGCAAGGACGACACCGAAGAAACCGTGCGTCATCGCCTGTCGGTCTACCATTCGCAGACCAAGCCACTGGTGGACTTCTACCAGAAGCTTTCCGCTGCCAACGGCAAGCCGAAGTACAGCCACATCCCGGGCGTCGGTTCGGTTGAAGCAATCACCGCCAAGGTGCTTGAAGCGCTGAGCTGAAAAGTCTGAGCGGCGGCATCATCCACGGCCCGCTTGCGGGCCGTAGTTGTTTATACTGACGCACTTTTTCCCCACCTGTTTTGGAAACATCGATGAGCACCTTGCTGGCCCTGGACACCGCGACTGAAGCTTGCTCCGTTGCCTTGCTGCATGACGGCAAGGTCACGAGCCATTACGAGGTGATCCCGCGCCTGCACGCGCAGAAGCTGCTGCCGATGATCCAGCAACTGCTGGCTGACGCCGGCGCCACGTTGCAAGCGGTTGACGCGATTGCGTTTGGTCGCGGCCCGGGTGCATTTACCGGTGTGCGGATCGCCGTCGGTGTGGTGCAGGGGCTGGCGTTCGCGCTGGACCGTCCGGTGTTGCCGGTGTCCAACCTTGCCGTGCTGGCACAGCGTGCATTTCGTGAGCATGGCGTGAGCCAGGTGGCCGCGGCCATCGATGCGCGGATGGATGAAGTGTATTGGGGTTGCTATCGCGAGACGGCTGGCGAGATGCGTCTGGTGGGGGCTGAAGCGGTGTTGCCGCCAGAAGTCGCGGCACTGCCGGCCGATGCCAGCGGCGACTGGTTCGGTGCTGGTACCGGTTGGAGTTACGCCGAGCGCATCGCGGTCAGCCCGAGCGCTGCCGATGCCGGCATGCTGCCCCACGCCGAAGACCTGCTGACTTTGGCGCGATTTGCTTGGGAACGCGGTGAGGCGATCCCGGCTGATGATGCTCAGCCTGTTTATCTGCGCGATAAAGTCGCCACCCCAAAAGCCCGCTAGTAGAACCGGCGAATGGAGATTCCCTGTGGCAAGGGAGATTCTGTGACCAAGGGATTTTGTGGCGAGGGGATTTATCCCCGTTGGAGTGCGCAGCACTCCCCCCTGCACTGTTTCAGTGACACCGCATTCTCAGGATTTACGACTGCTGCGCAGCCGAACGGGGATAAATCCCCTCACCACAGAAGACATGCGACATTGCGCAATTGCTGCCAATCGTCAGTTTCTAATCTCGCGTTTTAAACCTTTTGCGCTTTATGTGTTCTAGTTATCACTCGGCGGTTTGCTAAGTCGGTCAAGTGCCGCTAAATTGCCATCATCGATACCGAGCATGACTTTATGCGTATAGACGGCGTTTCCACTCAGTCCTACCCCATCAAGCGCAAGCCTCGCAAAGGCAATCCGGCGCTGGATGAATCCGTTGACGATATCGACGGCGAGTTGGAATTCCCGACTGAAGAGCAACTGGCCGCCCGCGCTGCCAAATCCTCCGCACAGCGCTTGGCCAATCTGCCCGCCCGTCAGCAAGACATGATCTACCACCGAACGATGAAAAAAAGCGTAGCCATGGCCCTGGCCAGCTACCTGAGCACCGCCGGTTTTGTGGATTGGGACGCGGACGTGCTGGGCCTCGATCTGTACATCTGATGGATCTGCCTTACTACCTCGGTTGTCCGTCCTGGAGCGAAAACGCCTGGCGCGAGTATCTGTACCCGGTAGACGCAAAAACCTCCGACTTTCTCGGTCTCTATTCCCAAGTGTTCAACGCGGTAGAAGGCAACACGACTTTCTACGCCAGCCCTTCGCCCGCCACTGTGCAGCGTTGGGCCGAGACCATGCCTGCGCACTTTCGCTTCACTGCCAAGTTTCCCGGCGACATCAGTCACAGTGGCGACTTGCGTGAGCAACTGACCGCTGCCGAAACCTTCCTGCAATTACTCAAACCCCTCGGCGAGCGTGTGTCGCCGCTGTGGCTGCAACTGTCGAAAAGCTTCGCACCGCATCGGCTGCCGGAACTGGCGGCATTCATTGATGCGCTGGACTGCCCGCTGGCGGTGGAAGTGCGCCACGAGCAATTCTTTGCCAAGGGCGAGAGTGAGCGATTGCTCAATCGTCTGCTGCTGGATCGGGGCGTGGAGCGTATCTGCCTCGATCCGCGGGCGCTGTTCAGTTGCCTGTCGACCGACTCTTCGGTGATTCACGCACAGTCGAAAAAGCCGCGCGTGCCGACCCGTCCGGCGGCGTTCACGCAGTTTCCGCAAGTGCGCTTCATCGGCCATCCGGATCTGGAAGCCAACGATCCGTTTCTTGTGCCATGGGTGGCGAAAATTGCCGAGTGGATCGTAGAGGGCCGCACGCCGTACATCTTCCTGCACACCGCCGATAACCTGTTGGCGGCAAAGCTGGCACAACGTTTTCACGCACAACTGATGCAACGTTTGCCTGGCCTGCCATCTCTGCCTGAGCTATACAGAGAGCCCGCCGCGGAGCAACTTGGCCTGCTCTGAGGCAGATTTGTTTTCCTGCCCAGGAGCCAGTTGATGGACGCGCAAGCCCGTAACGAACAAACCCGTAAAGCCCAAGCCTTCAAAGCCCTGCATGAACGTCCGGGGATTTTCGTCATTCCCAATCCGTGGGATGCCGGCTCGGCGAAGATGCTCGCAGGCCTGGGCTATCAAGCATTGGCGACCACCAGCGCCGGTTATGCGTTTTCCCAAGGCAAAGCCGATGGTGCCTTGAGTCTTGATGACACCTTGGCCAACGTCCGGGCGATTGTCGCGGCGACTGATCTGCCGGTGGCGGTGGATCTGGAAAACGGTTTCGCCGATGATCCCGCCGAGTGCGCCAAAAGCCTGATCCGTGCAGCGGAAGCGGGCGCTGTCGGCGGCTCGATCGAGGACGCGACGGGCCGCGCCGACGCTCCGATCTATTGCTTCGAACACGCCGTGGCGCGGATTGAAGCCGCCGTCGCCGCCGTTCGCACGCTGCCGTTTCCCTTCATCCTGACGGCGCGCGCGGAAAACTATCTGCATGGCAATCCCGATATCAACGACACCATCCGCCGCTTGCAAGCTTTCGCCGAGGCCGGCGCCGACGTGCTCTATGCGCCGGGTTTGCGCACTGCCGAAGAAGTGCTAGCGGTGGTGCGCGCGGTGGCGCCGAAACCGGTCAACGTGTTGATGTCCGGCGGCTTGAAACTCACCGTGCAGCAACTCGAAGAAATGGGCGTGCGCCGGATCAGCACCGGTTCGGCATTGGCGCTGGCAGCGTTCGGTGAGTTCTTCCGCGCGGCTGAGGAGATCCAGCAGTCCGGCACGTTCGGCTTCACTTCGCAGTCGATGCCGTATGCCAAAGCCAATCAGTTTTTCAAAGGCTGAGCATGGGACGTTGGTTTGCGCTGGTTATTCTGCTGCTCATCGGCGGCGCTGCGATCAGTGTCTGGCGCGGTTGGCTGGAGGTGCCGGCGGAATTCAATCCGTGGGCACCGCTGGATGTGAAAGCCACACCCAACTGGCTGACCGGCTACAAACTGATGCGCTTGCGCGGCGATCCCGAACTCTGCGCCCAGGCACTGCGCAGTTCCGCATTGCGCGTCACACCGCAGTCCGACAGTCCCGGTGCCAAGTGTCCGCTGATCGGTGCCTTGCGCGTGCAGGGCGGCGAGGTGGCGCTGAGCAGCAGCTTTCTCGCCAGTTGTCCGCTGGCAGTCGCATACGCGATGTTCGAACGCCACTCGCTACAACCCGCCGCGCAGGCCATTTACGGCCAGAACGTCGCGCGTCTCGATCACCTCGGCAGCTTCGCTTGTCGCAATATCTATAACCGCGAGACCGGCGCGCTCAGCCGCCACGCCAGTGCCGATGCGCTGGATATCGCCGGTTTTCGTCTTGCCGACGGTCGTACCATCAGCGTGCTCAAAGACTGGCCCAAGCAAAATCAGGACGCGCAGTTTCTGCGCACAGTACGCGACGGCGCCTGTGAGGCGTTCAGTGTGGTGTTGAGTCCGGATTACAACACAGCCCATCGAAATCACTTTCATGTCGATGTCGGGCGCTGGAGCGTGTGTCGCTGAGGTTTAAGCGGCGATGCGCAGGTTCTGCAGAACGATCGGGCGTGCCCAGCCGTTATCGAAGTCCAGCGCCTTTTGCTGCTCGACGATTTCTTCCGGCGGGAATGGCGGGAAAGGCTTTTGCAGCAGATCCAGGTCGAACTCGGCAATCGGCAGGTACAGCGCACGCTTCTGCGGCGCGGCACCCGGTTCCGGAATCGGTTGACCATTGTTGATCACGATCGGGCGAACCCAGCTGCTGTCGAAGTCCTGCTGCCCTTGCTGAGCCTTGATTTCTTCTGGCGGGAACGGTGGGAACGGCTTGTCCAGCAGCTCCATTTCGAATTCGGCGATCGGCAGGAACAGCGGCTCTGGTGGACGCACTTGGGTTTCAACCACATCGCATTCGCGCTGGCTGATGATGTGCGCGTGCAGTTCGCTGCCGATGGTCGGTTCTTCAGGACTGCTCAGATCAACCGGTGGAAACGTGCCGCAGGCCGGCACCACATCACTCGTCTGCTCGGCCATCGCCTGGGCAAAGAAATCCTGCCACAGGTGGCTGACGCCGCTCAGTGCTTGAGTGTTATGACGGCTGAAATCGCCATGGGGCGAGATGTAGCCAATCGATGTGGGAAGAATGCCTGACATTTTTTTCGGTTGACGCTCAGCTCTGGCAAAATGCGCGTTGAATGAGTTATCGGCGGTTTTTGCCGATCCTTAAATTTTTGAGCGTGTTTTCCATGATTGAGCAACCCGCGGCCTGCCGCATCCATGTCGAAGCCCTCGGCCCGACGTTCGCAGCGCAAGCCAAGCAGTGGGCCGAGCGCCTGGGCCTGCCGCTTGAAGTGGACGACGGCGAGTTTGCCTTGCAGTTCGGCGAGCAGGGTTTGCAGCTGCAGCAACTCGGCCCGGACGCTCCGGGGCCGGTGCGCGTGGACTTCGTCGAGGGCGGTGCGGCGCATCGTCGGTTATATGGTGGTGGCAGCGGGCAGATGATCGCCAAGGCTGTTGGCGTCGCTCAAGGCGTGCGGCCACGGGTGCTGGATGCGACGGCGGGGCTGGGCAAGGATGCGTTCGTACTGGCAAGTCTGGGTTGCGAGATGAGCCTGATCGAGCGTCAGCCGCTGATCGGTGCATTGCTGGAGGATGGTCTGGCGCGGGCGGCGGAAGATTTTGATGTGGCGCCGATCGTGGCGCGGATGAAGTTGCTCAAGGGTAACTCCATCGAGGTCATGCGCAACTGGGAAGGCGAGCCGCCGCAGGTGATCTACCTTGACCCGATGTTTCCCCATCGCGAGAAAACCGCGCTGGTGAAGAAGGAAATGCGCCTGTTCCGGCCGCTGGTCGGCGATGATCCCGATGCGCCGGCGTTGCTTGAAGCGGCACTGGCGCTGGCGACGCACCGCGTGGTGGTCAAGCGCCCGCGCAAGGCACCGTGCATTGACGGGCCGAAGCCGAGTCATGCGCTGGATGGTAAATCCAGTCGGTATGACATCTACCCCAAAAAAGCGCTTAAACCTTAAGACCGAGTCGCCCCCTTCGCGAGCAAGCTCGCTCCCACAGTGGATCTGCGTTGTTCACAAATCCCATGTGGGAGCGAGCTTGCTCGCGAAGGCGTCAGTCCAGGCGCCGCAAAATCAGGGCCGATACGCCCGCATAAACAACCCTACCACTTCCCGCACATGGCTCTCTGAAGCTTCTTCGCCCAGCGGCTCACCACAGCCATACAACAAACGAAAATTCCCTGCGCCCTTGATCAGACAGAAAAAATGCTCGGCCGCATTGCGTGGCAGGTCAATGCTCAGCGCGCCGCTGTCATGGATCTGCGTCAACAACCGCTCCATGCCCTGCACCATGCGCTGCGGGCCTGCCTCGAAGAAGATCAGCGACAGCTTCGGATCCTGACTACCCAGCGCCATGATCAGGCGATGCAGATTCACCGATTCATCGCTGTTGATCAGTTGATGAAAGCCTCGGGCAATGTTCAGCAACACACTTTCCACTGCGATGCCTTCCGGCAATTCGAAGAACAGCGGCGGTAATTGCTCCTCGCATTTGGCCACGACGGCGGCGGAGAACAGCCTCTCCTTGTCATTGAAATGGCTGTAGACCGTCAGTTTAGACACCCCCGCCTCGGCGGCCACTGCGTCCATGCTGGTGTTGGCATAGCCGTGACTCAGAAACAGAATTTTCGCCGCGTCGAGGATGGCCTGGCGCTTGGCCAGATCCTTGGGGCGGCCCGGGCCGTTTGGAGCTGAAAGATTGTTCGACATTCTTCGCTTTTATTACTGGACTGGTGAGTTTGCTATTAATAACATACCCGCCAGTATAATTATTCCAAGCACCATTAGCGAAAGGTCCGTCATCATGTTCCGCCATGCACTGCACCTCACGTGGCCATTTGCATTGCCAGTCAGTCTGGTTTTTTTATTGTCCGCGTGCGGCCAGGAAGAGGTGGCGCAAGTCACCGTGCGACCGGCCATGGTGGTGCAGCCAGAGCCTTCGGCGCAGGCGATGGAAAGTTATCCGGGTGAGGTGCGCGCCCGCTACGAACCCGATCTGGCGTTCCGCATTGGTGGTAAAGTCAGCCGACGACTGGTCGATGAAGGGCAGCGCGTTAAGGCTGATCAACCCCTCGCCGAACTCGATCCGCAGGACGTGCGCCTGCAACTGGAAGCCACCCGCGCTCAGGTTTCCGCCGCCGAAGCCAATCTCAACCTCGTCCGTGCCGAGCGCGACCGCTACAAAACCCTGATGGATCGGCAGATGGTCAGCCGCTCCGCCTACGACAACGCCGAAAACCTCTACCGCTCCGGTGAAGCCCGCCTCAAGCAGATCAAAGCTGAATTCAACGTCTCGACCAACCAGGCCAGTTACGCTGTGCTGCGTGCGCCACAGGATGGCGTGGTGGCCAAACGTTCGGTCGAAGTCGGGCAAGTGGTCGCCGCCGGACAAACCGTCTTCACCCTCGCCACTGATGGCGAACGTGAAGTGCTGATCAGCCTGCCAGAGCAGAGCTTCGGCCGCTTCAAGGTCGGGCAACCGGTGACGGTCGAACTCTGGACCCAGCAGAACCAGCGCTTCGCCGGGCAGATTCGTGAGCTGTCGCCGTCTGCCGACCCAAAATCCCGGACCTTCGCCGCACGCATTGCCTTCACCAGCGGCAAGGTCCCGGCCGAACTGGGCCAGAGCGCCCGGGTGTTCGTGCAATCGGCCGATGCCGTGTCGCTGTCGGTGCCACTCTCGGCGCTGACCGCTGAAAATGGCGCGACCTACGTCTGGGTCGTTGGCGCCAACAACATACTGAAGAAAACCCCGGTGCGTGTCGGCCCGTTCGGCGAGAAAGTCGTGCCGGTGCTCGAAGGCTTGAACGCCAGTGATTGGGTGGTCGCCGCTGGCGTGCATGTGTTGCTCGAAGGGCAGCAGGTGCGTCCCGTGGATCGCTCCAACCGTGTGGTCAATCTGGCGGACAAGGAGTAAGCCCTGATGCGCTTCAACCTTTCCGAATGGGCGTTGCGTAATCGCCAGATCGTACTGTTCCTGATGCTTCTGCTGGCCATCGTCGGTGCGTTGTCCTACACCAAGCTTGGCCAGAGCGAAGACCCGCCGTTCACTTTCAAAGCGATGGTCATCCAGACCCGCTGGCCGGGCGCGACGGCAGAGGAGGTTTCGCGTCAGGTGACCGAGCGCATCGAAAAGAAACTAATGGAAACCGGCGAGTACGAACGCATCGTTTCCTTCTCGCGTCCCGGCGAATCGCAAGTCACGTTCATTGCTCGCGATTCGATGCATTCCAAGGACATTCCCGATCTCTGGTATCAGGTACGCAAGAAAGTCGGCGACATTCGCCAGACCCTGCCGCCGGGGATTCAGGGGCCGTTCTTCAATGATGAATTTGGCACGACCTTCGGCAATATCTACGCGCTGACCGGTGACGGTTTCGACTACGCCGTGCTCAAGGATTACGCCGACCGCATCCAGATTCAGCTGCAACGGGTCAAGGACGTCGGCAAGGTCGATCTGCTCGGCTTGCAGGACGAGAAAATCTGGGTCGAACTGTCCAACGTCAAGCTCGCCACGCTCGGCTTGCCGCTGGCGGCGGTGCAACAGGCGCTGGAAGAGCAGAACGCGGTGTCCACCGCTGGCTTCTTCGAGACTGGCAGCGAGCGCTTGCAGCTGCGGGTCACGGGGAATTTTCAGACGGTCGACGAGATCAAGAACTTCCCGATCCGCGTCGGTGACCGGACGTTCCGTATCTCTGATGTCGCGGACGTGCGTCGCGGTTTCAACGATCCACCGGCGCCGCGCATGCGCTTCATGGCTGAAGATGCGATTGGTCTGGCCGTGGCGATGAAGGACGGCGGCGACATTCTGGTGCTCGGCAAGGCAC
This sequence comes from Pseudomonas sp. NPDC098747, assembly GCF_044760045.1. Taxonomy (NCBI): domain Bacteria; kingdom Pseudomonadati; phylum Pseudomonadota; class Gammaproteobacteria; order Pseudomonadales; family Pseudomonadaceae; genus Pseudomonas; species Pseudomonas sp. NPDC098747. The sequence goes on from NZ_JBIWAL010000048.1 coordinate 18,905, forward strand.
TGGAAGGCGAGTTCTCGCGAATACAGAAAAACCTTCCGGCCGGCATGCAATTGCGCAAGGTCTCCGATCAGCCAGCAGCGGTGAAAACCGGCGTCGGCGAGTTTGTTCAAGTGTTGGTCGAGGCGCTGGCGATCGTGTTGCTGGTGAGCTTCTTTTCCCTCGGCGTGCGCACCGGTATGGTCGTGGCGCTGGCCATTCCGCTGGTGCTGGCGATGACTTTCGCCTGCATGTATTACCTCGGCATCGGTCTGCACAAAATTTCCCTCGGTGCGCTGGTGCTGGCGTTGGGGCTGCTGGTGGATGACGCGATCATTGCCGTGGAAATGATGGCGATCAAAATGGAGCAGGGCTTTGATCGCATTCGGGCGGCAAGCTTCGCCTGGACCAGCACCGCGTTCCCGATGCTCACCGGTACGCTGATCACCGCCGCAGGCTTCCTGCCGATTGCCACTGCGCAGTCCGGCACGGGCGAATACACCCGCTCGATCTTTCAGGTAGTGACGATCGCGTTGCTCGCTTCATGGGTGGCGGCGGTGGTGTTCGTACCGTACCTGGGGGAAAAACTCCTGCCGGATCTGGCGAAAATTCATGCGGCCAAACACGGCACAGCCGATGGTCAGGCGGACCCGTATGGCACGCCGTTTTATCAGCGGGTTCGGCGTTTGGTGGAGTGGTGCATCTCGCATCGCAAAACCGTGATTGTATTGACGGTCGGGCTGTTTATCGCCTCGGTGGTGTTGTTCCGTTTCGTGCCGCAGCAGTTTTTCCCGGCCTCCAATCGGCTGGAATTGATGGTCGATCTGAAACTGGCCGAGGGTGCTTCGCTGGCCAATACCACAGGTGAAGTCAAACGCTTGGAGGCGATGCTCAAGGAGCACGCCGGTATCGACAACTATGTGGCGTATGTCGGCACCGGTTCACCGCGTTTCTACCTGCCGCTGGACCAGCAACTGCCGGCGGCGAGCTTCGCCCAGTTTGTCGTGTTGGCGAAAAACATCGAAGAGCGTGAGGCGCTACGTCGTTGGTTGATCAGCACGCTCAACGAGCAATTCCCGACGCTTCGCTCGCGTGTCACGCGTCTGGAAAACGGCCCGCCGGTTGGTTATCCGGTGCAATTCCGCATCACCGGTGAACACATCGAAGAAGTCCGCGCGTTGGCGCGCAAGGTGGCGGCCAAGGTTCGTGAGAATCCGCATGTTGCCAATGTGCATCTGGATTGGGAGGAACCGAGCAAGGTTGTGTACCTGAATATCGATCAGGATCGCGCTCGGGCACTCGGGGTGAGCACCGCCAATCTGGCGAAATTCCTGCAGAGTTCGTTGACCGGGTCGAGCGTCAGTCAGTATCGCGAAGACAACGAATTGATCGAGATTCTGCTGCGCGGCACCGTGCATGAGCGCACGCAATTGTCGTTGTTGCCGAGCCTGGCGGTGCCAACGGATAACGGTCGCAGTGTGGCGCTGTCGCAGGTCGCCACGCTGGAATATGGTTTTGAGGAAGGCATCATCTGGCACCGTAATCGTCTGCCGAACGTGACCGTGCGTGCGGACATTTATGGCAAGGAGCAGCCGGCCACGCTGGTGAAGCAGATCATGCCGACGCTGGATTCGGTTCGCGCCGAGTTGCCGGACGGTTATCTGTTGGATGTCGGCGGTACGGTGGAGGATTCGGCGCGCGGGCAGGCGTCGGTGAATGCCGGGGTGCCGATGTTTATTGTCGTGGTGCTGACGTTGCTGATGGTGCAACTGCGTAGCTTCTCGCGCACGGCGATGGTGTTTTTGACGGCGCCGTTGGGGTTGATCGGGGTGACGCTGTTTTTGATGGTGTTCCGTCAGCCTTTCGGGTTTGTGGCGATGTTGGGGACGATTGCGCTGTCGGGGATGATCATGCGCAATTCGGTGATTCTGGTGGATCAGATTGAGCAGGATATTGCCTCTGGGCTCAAGCCTTGGCAGGCGATTATCGAGGCGACGGTGCGGCGTTTTCGGCCGATTGTGTTGACGGCGTTGGCGGCGGTTCTGGCGATGATTCCGTTGTCGCGGAGTGTGTTTTTTGGGCCGATGGCGGTAGCGATTATGGGGGGGTTGATTGTGGCTACGGCGTTGACGCTTTTGTTTTTGCCTGCTTTGTATGCGGCTTGGTTCCGAGTGCGTCGGGAGGGTTGAGCCTTGGCGGCCTTTGGGCCGACCATGCTCTGGGGGTTTTGGGTGAATATCCGTTTCTTTGGGGGCTGCGGCTGGCGGTTTCGCTTTTACAGCGAGTCCCTTTTGCAGACGCCCAAAAGGAACCAAAACGCTGGGCCCCGGCGTTCGGCCCGCTCGCTGGGGCTCGGGGTTCCTTCGCTCCGGGATTCATCCGGGGGCATCGCCTCCGGTTTGCTTCGCTGCACCTCCTTTCGATGTGTTCGACTTCGTCGAACGGTCGCTGCGCTCCCACCCCCGGATGAACCCCTCCACTCAGCCTGCCGAAGGGGCCGGCACGGCAAGATCAAGAGCTGCAGCCGAGCTAACGCTCATCCTGTTGAGTGGTGAGAAGCAGAGCGGTTTGTGCTGCTTTGCTTTTCTGTGGGAGCTGGCTTGCCAGCGATGGCGGCCTGACAGCCGACCAATCTCGGTCTGGACTCACATAACCCCTGTGGGAGCTGGCTTGCCAGCGATGACGCCCTCCCAGCTGCCCAATCCCCACCTGATGTACTCAGTCCAATGTGGGAGCGAGCTTGCTCGCGAAGGCGGTTTAGCACCCGATCAATTTCTGTCTGAATACCCTTTGCATGCGTCCTACATCTTTTTCAGAAACCTCCGATATTGAGCCAACGTGGCCCTGATGTTGTACTTCAGCCTCTGTTCCCAAGGGTATCGAGTTTGCTGTGATGAAAAAGCCGCCAGCATTAAAGGGCAGAACCGACCCTGTGTTCGACTTGTTGGTGCGCCCGCCTCACAAGCAACGTCTGGCGGATTATCTGGGGTTGCTCAAGCCTCTCGATGATCAAGGTCGTTATCTGCCGTTCGAAGCGTTGCGCTATCGTTGGGCGGCGGGGCTGGATGTCAATCTGTGTTGGGCCTTGGTCAAGAAGGCGCGGGTGGCGCAGTACATCAACCTGTTGCCGTTGGGTGATCCGGTGCAGTGGGGCAAGTACATGCTGACGCCGTTAGCGCAGAAAACCATTTCCATCGTGGATCGACAAACGACCTCTGCCGCCTTGGACTACATGACCAGCCAGATCGGCGAGCGGGCGCATTTCAATTATCTGCTCAATGACTTGATCGAAGATGAGGCCATCGCCAGTAGCCAATTGGAGGGCGCGGCGACCACCACTCGTGTGGCCAAAGACATGCTCAAGCACCAGCGACAGCCGCGAACGCCGGACGAGCGCATGGTGATGGGTAATTATCGGATGATGAACTTCGCTTGGGAAAAGCGTTACGAGCCTTTGAGTGTTGAGTTGATCGCTGCGATTCATCGGGTGGGCGTAGATGGAATTGATGATGAGCAGTACGACCCCGGCCTGTTCAGGATGAACGATGAAGTGGTAGTTCAGGATGGCGAGGGCAACACGGTTCATCGACCGCCACCCGTTTCGGGGCTGGTTTCACGTCTTGAGCGGTTGTCGGATTGGATCAATCTGTCCGATGGTTTGCCTCAACAGAAGCACTATCTGCACCCTCTGATCAAAGCGATTACTTTGCACTTTGCTTTGGGCTACGAGCATCCATTTCGCGACGGCAATGGGCGGGTGGCCAGGGCATTGTTTTATTGGTTCATGTTCAAGAGCGGGTTCTCTGCGTTTCGCTATATTGCGATCAGTCTGTTACTGCGAAATGCGCCGGTGAAGTATGGGCGTTCTTATCTGCATACCGAGGCTGATGAGCTGGATCTGACGTATTTCATCGAGTTTCAGTGCTCGGTTATCCAGCGGGCTGTAAGTGCCTTCTCGGATGTTTACCGCAAGAGTGTGGCGTATACCGAGGACTTTGAGTTCTGGCTGACGCGTTCGGGCTTTTTCGATCGGTTGACGGAGAAGCAACGTGCGTTGTATCAGGTGGCCAAGAGCGGAGTGGCGAAGGAGTTTACGGCGGGTAATGTGATCGAACATCTTGGCTGCTCTTACAGCGCCGCGATGTCGACGCTCAACGGATTGGTCGATGTGCAGATTTTCGAGAGGCGAAAAATGGGACGGGAGTGGGTGTTCTTTTTACGCGCAGCTACAAACGGATTGAAAAACGGGAGCGACATATCTCGCTCCCGTTCTGTGCCGGCTTAGAGAGTGCCGAACACCTTTTTCGCCAAACTCGTCGCAGCGGCAGCCGGGTTCTTGCGAATGGTTTCTTCCTGTTTGCCGATCATTTCGAACAGGCCATTGAGCGCTTGCTCGGTGACGTAGTTTTCGACGTTGGCGCTCTTCGCGTCGACAACGCCGAAGGTCGCGGCCTGGCCGGCGAAGGCGTTGTATTTTTGCGCGACGCCGACTTTGTCGGTGGCTTGCTTGACGATGGGCAGGAATTTGGCGCGGATTTGTTCGCGGCTGGATTTGTCCAGGTATTGGGTGGCTGAGTCGGTGCCGCCGCTGAGGATGCCTTTGGCGTCTGCCACGCTCATTTTCTTCACGGCGTCGACAAGGATCGGCTGGGCCTGGGTCACGGCAGTTTCCGCGGCTTTGTTCATGGCGGTTTCCAGCTCTTCGACCTGGGCGCCCATGCCGAAGGCTTTCATCTTGCTGGCGGCTTTGCCGAGTTTGCCCGGCAGTTCGATTTTCACGTCCGGGTTGTTGCTGAAGCCGCCCGGGGTACCTAATTGTTTGACGGCCAGTTGCGCGCCTTGGGTCAGGGCGTCCTTTAGGCCGCCGGTGGCGTCTTTCTGCGACAGGTCGCTGAGCGACAGCGCCAGCACGTTGGCGGAGATCATCAGGCCCGCGCACAGGCCGGCGAAGCGAAGGGTAGGTCGGAGCATGGCAGCTTCCTTGATAGGCAATTAGCGAATGGCGTCGACGCGGATTTTCAGCGGCTGCGGATCGTTGCCGTCGAGTTGCACGGCGTGGTTTTCGGTGGTGATGAACATCAGTTCACCGTTGACCTCGATGCGCGCGCTGATCGAGTAGCGGTGACCGGGTTTGACTAGCGCCGGATCGTAGCTCAAGTGGAACGGCAGTGGCACTTGACCTTTGACCGGGCCTTTCTGTTCATCGAGTACCACGGCCGGGGCGTCGGCCAGCGATACGTCTTGCAGGCTCACGCTCAGGGTTGCGCTCGGGGGCAGGGCGATGCGTTGCAGGTAGAACACTTCACCGTTGAGGCCGATTTTGCCGGCAGGGGTAGTCGACTGGCAGGCGCTCAATAGTGTGGCGGCGGCGAGAAGGGTGAGTTTTTTCATGGTAAATCTCCTTTCAATGTGGGAGTGAGCTTGCTCGCGAAAGCGGTAAATCAGTCGACATCAACAGTGACTGAAACGGCGCCTTCGCGAGCAAGCTCGCTCCCACAGGTTTCTCATCAGGCGTCAGGCTGCGCGGCAACCTGATCGGCCGCATCTTCACTGCGATGCAGCGCCACCTGACGAATCGACAAGCGAATCTCCGCCGGCAACACACGCTTGGCCGCGCCTTCGGCCAGTTCGCCGAGCAGTTCGTGGTAGCTCAGCTTGCCGGCTTCGTCGCGACGCAGCACGTCGAGGTCGAGCAGGGTCTGGATGAAATGGCGGAACAGGCTCTTGTCGAAGAATTCCGGGGCGTTGAGGCCGTGCAGGATCGACAGGCGCTGGGCCATGACCGTGCACAGGTCTTCCAGTTCTTCGGCGCTGATGGTGTTTTGCCCGGCATTGAGCAGCAGAGACACGGTCATGTAGAAGCGCTGCAAGGTCTGCGCGATGCTTTTCGACAGCAGGGTCAGCAACACGAAGTGCCGCGAACTTGGCGCCGGGCGCAGGTACACGTCTTTCTCGAAGCGCAGCAGGCCTTGTTCGACGAATGCTTCCAGCCACTGATCAACCACGGCGTCGAGTTCTTCCAGGCTCCAGCGGATGAACAGCTCTGACTGCAAGTACGGATACAACGCGTGGGTGTAGCGCAGGATCTGCTCGCGGCTCATGCGCGAGGTGCTCTGGAAGAAACTCGCCAGCAGCGACGGCAGTGCGAAGATGTGCAGCACGTTGTTGCGGTAGTAGGTCATCAGGACGGCATTTTGCTCGTCGAGATAGAGAATCTTGCCCAGCGCATCGTTCTGCTCGGACAGCAGGTCCATGTCTTTCACATGCTCGATCAACGCGCGGCCATCGCCTTCGGGCAACGTGGTGTGCGGCGAGTACGGAACCTTGCGCAGCAGCGCCAGGTACAGATCCAGCACTCGAGCCATCGCCCGGTCGTCCAGTGCCAGGCGAGTAGTGGAGAGCAGGGCCAGCGCCACCAGGTTCACCGGGTTGATCGCCGCCGCTTCGTTCAGACGCTGCGCGACTTTCTCGCCGAGGCGGTTGGTGGTCTCGTTGAGCCACGCCGGTTTGAACTGCGGGCCGTGTTCCTGTTGGCGCCAGTCCGGCTGTTCGCTGTCGAGGAATTCCGCCAGTTTGATCGGTTCGCCGAAATTGACCGCGACCTGGCCGAAGCGCTGTTTGAGCGCGCCGATGACTTTGAAGATGTCGAAAATCGACTCTTTCTTTTTGCTCGCGCCGCGCAGTTCGCCGAGGTAGGTGCGACCTTCCAGCACGCGCTCATAACCGATGTACACCGGCACGAACACAATCGGCATCCGCGACGAACGCAGGAAGCTGCGCATCGTGATCGCGAGCATCCCGGTTTTCGGTTGCAGCATGCGCCCGGTGCGCGAGCGGCCGCCCTCGACGAAGTACTCGACCGGGAAACCTTTGGTGAACAAGGTATGCAGGTATTCGTTGAACACCGAGGTGTACAGCGGGTTGCCCTTGAACGTGCGGCGCATGAAGAACGCGCCGCCACGGCGCAGCAAGCTGCCGATCACCGGCATGTTCAGGTTGATCCCGGCAGCGATGTGCGGCGGGGTCAGGCCGTTGCGAAACAGCAAGTACGACAGCAGCAGGTAGTCGATGTGGCTGCGGTGGCACGGCACATAGATGACTTCGTGCCCCTGCGCGACTTTCTGCACGCCTTCGATGTGGTTGACCTTGATGCCGTCGTAGATCTTGTTCCAGAACCAGCTCAGCACCACTTCGAGGAAGCGGATCGCGGTGTAGGTGTAGTCCGAGGCGATCTCGTTGCCGTAGCGCAGGGCCTGGGCCTTGGCTTTTTCCGGGGAGATGTTCTCGCGTTCGGCTTCGTCGAGGATCGCTTGCTTGACCAGCGGCTGGTTGAGCAGGCCTTTGACCAGATTACGCCGGTGGGAAATGTCCGGGCCGATGACGGCGGCTTTGAGATTGCGGAAGTGCACGCGCAGGATCCGCTGGGCCATGCGCACGGTGCGTTCGTGGCCCTTGTTGTGTTCGATCAATTCGCGCAGGTGGATCGGTGCGGAGAATTGCACACGGGTCTTGCGTCCGAGAATCATGATGCTCAGTAGTCGACGCAAGCGCCCGGTGACCGCCCAGCTGTCAGCGAACAGCAGTTTCCAGGGGCTCGATTCGCTGTCCGGCGACTGACCCCAAAACACGCTGACCGGAATGATCTGCGCGTCTTCGGCAGCGTTCTGGCTCAGCGCGCTGACCAGGCGGGTCAGGGCTGGCGGCGCACCGCGTTTGTCCTGACGGCCGAGCCAGTCCGGCTCCGGTGTCAGGTAAAAGAACGCCGCCGGCTCCAGCAGATTACCCACCGATACCGGCAGCACCGGCCGTGGCAGGCCGGCCTTGGTGCACTCGGTGTCGAGCACGGCCAGATCGGTCAGCGAAGGATTTTGCAGGACGTAGAACACCGGACGACTGCGGTCGAGGTTGAGGGTGAACGACGACTGGTTGATCGTCTCCGAGCGAACCCAGAGGTACAACAGTCGGCGCAGGGTGCCAAACACAAGACGGCGGAACGGGGAACGGGTCATACGGCTTCTGCATGAGTGAATAAAACCGAGCGGCTGCTCGGGCGGTCGATAGTGTGCCGGATTAGACGAAAATCGGCAAAAAAGCGGCGAAGTAATCTCCTGTTGAGAGTTTTCGCGCCTGTCATATACTCGGCGGTCTGTCGCCGAGGCCCTTTTATGGACGTCGGACGCAGGCTGACGTTCCTCTAAGGCTTTCCTGCGAAAAGCCTGTTCAATAATAAAAAAGGAGTATGAACAGATGGCAACACGTGAAACCGGCAACGTGAAGTGGTTCAACGACGCCAAGGGCTACGGCTTTATTTTGCGCGAGGACGGGGCGGACGTGTTCGTGCACTACCGCGCGATTCGCGGCGAAGGGCACCGCTCGCTGGCGGAAGGTCAGCAGGTCGAGTACGCCGTGGTGACGGGGGAGAAGGGTTTGCAGGCTGAGGATGTTGTAGGCCTGTAATCAATAACTTCAGACCATCCAAAAACACTGTGGGAGCGAGCTTGCTCGCGATTGCGGACTGACATTCAACATCAACGTTGACTGAAAGGGCCCTATCGCGAGCAAGCTCGCTCCCACAGGTTTTGTGTACTGCCTGGTTACGCGGTCTTCCAGGTGATCTCTTCTTCACCGTCTTCGCTGATGCGCATCCAGCGATCCGCCGTTTCCTCACCTTCTTCCTCGACCCACGTGCCCGGTGCGCAACGCACTTCGACGTTCAGCGCGGCAAAGGCTGCACGAGCGCAGGCGATGTCGTCGTCCCACGGGGTCTGGTCGCTTTCCAGAAACAGGCTGTTCCATTTGCCCACGGCTTTCGGCAGCCAGGTGACCGGGACGTTGCCGGCCTTGCACTTGTAGGTCTGGCCTTTCTGTACCCAGTCGCTGCACGGGCCCAGCGCGGCGCCGAGCCATGCGGAAATGGCTTTGTGGTCGACGTCGGCGTCTTTCAGGTAAATCTCGATATCCGGTTGGCGCATGGATGTCCTCACTGCGGGTTTGAAAAATCCATTCGCGGATTTAGCCGGCCCGGGCATTTGCCCGAGACCAAAAGTTATTGAAGAACGAAATAATCGTAGCGCATTGATACGGTGGTCACGAACGGCTCCGCCTGCTCGATCACTGCTGCGCGGCGTTCGGCACTGGCGCGCCAGCCGTGGGGAGTCATCGCCAATAGGTTGGCGCGATCCTGTGACTTGTCCAGCGTCAGCTTGAATTCCAGGGTTTCACTGTGCGCCAGCGCCATGCCTTCTGGCACTAGGGCCAGATGCTTGTCGTCGGTGTATTCGCGCACTTCGTCGTACAGGCTTTCGCGCAGCTCCATCAAGTGGCCGCTGGTCGGACCGACTTTCATCAGGCCGCCGCCGACGCTGAGCAGGCGCTTGGCTTCTTCCCAATCCAATGGGCTGAAAACGCTGGCGAGAAACTGGCAACTGCCCGACGCCAACGGCACGCGGGCCATGCTGGCGATCAACCAGGTAATCGCAGGATTACGCTTGCAGGCGCGTTTGACCGCTTCACGCGAGATGTCCAGTGCGTAGCCGTCGGCATACGGCAGCGCATCGGCGATCTGCGCGGTGTAGTAACCCTCGCCACAACCGATGTCGACCCAGCGTGCCGGCGCGTAACTCGCCGCCAGCTCCGCCAGACGCTTGGCCACCGGCGCGTAATGGCCGGCGTTCAAGAAATCACGGCGGGCCTCGACCATCGCCTGATTGTCGCCAGGATCGCGGCTGTTCTTGTGCTGCACCGGCAGCAGGTTCAGGTAACCCTGCCGCGCACGGTCAAAACGATGCCCGGCGGGGCAGACCACGCCGTTATCCACCGCATTCAGCGGCTCACTGCAGATCGGGCACGCGAGCATCAGGCGAGCAACTTGATCATGGTCTGGTAGTAAATCTCGGTCAGCACGTCGAGGTCGGCTGCCAGCACACGCTCGTTGACCTGGTGAATGGTCGCGTTGACCGGGCCCAGTTCAACCACTTGCGTACCCATGGTCGCGATGAAACGACCATCGGAAGTGCCGCCGCTGGTCGAAGCCTTGGTCTCACGACCGGTGATGTCCTTGATGCTCGCCGACACCGCGTCGAGCAGCGCGCCCGGCTCGGTGAGGAACGGCAGGCCGGACAGCGCCCAGTCGATGTGCCAGTCCAGGTCATGCTTGTCGAGGATGTCGGCAACGCGTTTCTGCAGGCCTTCGACGGTCGACTCGGTGGAGAAACGGAAGTTGAACACCGCCACCAGATCGCCCGGAATCACGTTGGTCGCGCCGGTGCCGGAGTTGACGTTGGAAATCTGGAAACTGGTCGGCGGGAAGAAATCGTTGCCGTGATCCCAGTGCTCGGCGGCCAGTTCGGAGAGCGCCGGAGCCGCGAGGTGGATCGGGTTTTTCGCCAGGTGCGGATAGGCCACGTGGCCTTGAATGCCTTTGACGGTGAGCTTGGCGCCGAGCGAGCCGCGACGGCCGTTTTTCACCACGTCGCCGACCAACGTGGTGCTCGACGGTTCGCCGACGATGCACCAGTCCAGACGCTCGTTACGCGCGACCAAACGCTCAACCACAGCCTTGGTGCCGTGGTGCGCCGGGCCTTCTTCATCGCTGGTGATCAGAAACGCGACCTTGCCTTTGTGGTTCGGGTAGTCGACGACGAAGCGCTCGGCGGCGACGGTCATCGACGCCAGGCTGCCTTTCATGTCCGCCGCGCCACGGCCGCAGAGCATGCCGTGTTCATCGATCAGCGCGTTGAACGGGTCGATCTGCCAGGCAGTTACCGGACCGGTTGGCACCACGTCGGTGTGGCCGGCAAAACACAGCACCGGACCATCGTTGTTGCCGTGGGTGGCCCAGAAGTTATCCACATCTTCAATGCGCATTGGCTCAAGCGTGAAACCGGCATCGCCCAGGCGCTGCATCATCTGCTTCTGGCAATCGGCGTCGACCGGCGTCACGGACGGACGGCGGATCAGGTCGATGGCGAGTTGAAGGGTCGGCGAAAGGTCGGCGTGGGCCGTCATGGAAAACTCCGAAAACTTGAAATTGGGCAAGGGCCAATGTGGGAGCGAGCTTGCTCGCGAAAGCGGTGTGTCAGCCAACTTATACATTGATTGTTACATCGTCTTCGCGAGCAAGCTCGCTCCCACAGGGATTGGGTTCAATCGGTAAACCGTATTGGGCCAAGCCCCGCAAAATGGAGGTTATCTTAAAGCAAAACGGCGACCATTGGCCGCCGTTTAGTGCATCGACAAGGAATTAGACGGCCGGTGCCGGCTCAGGCGCCGCCGCAGGTTTTGGCAGCGACGACAGGAACGCCATGATCAGCGCCGCCAGGTACGGCAGCGATTGCACCAGCAACATGACCACCCAGAAACGCATGTCGTTGCTCGGCATACCGTTGACCAGATAGATCCCCAGCGCCGCGCCCCACAACAGCAGCATGATGAACAGCTCTTCGCGCGCTTCGGAGATCGCCACCCAGAAACCGTGGTTGTCAGCATTTTTCGGTGTGCGGAAGAACGGAATACTGGTGGTGAAGAATCCGTACAACACCGCTTTGGCGATGGTGTGCGACAACGCCAGCCCGGCCAGTGCCGCGCAGAACGCATCCTTGAGGTTCACGCCAACGGCGCGACGATAAAGGAAGATGATCTTGCCGACCTTGAACACGAACAGCGCCAGCGGCGGGATCGCGAAAATCAGCAGCGGCGGATCGACCCGTTGCGGCACGATGATCATCGCCGCCGACCACAATAATGCGCCGACGGTGAAGAAGATGTTCATGCCGTCCGCGACCCACGGCAACCAGCCCGCAAGGAAGTGGTAACGCTGGCCGCGCGTCAGTTCAGTGTCCTTGCCGCGCAGCAGGCTGCCGGTGTGGCGCTTGATGATCTGGATCGCGCCGTAGGCCCAGCGGAAGCGCTGCTTCTTGAAGTCGATGAACGTATCCGGCATCAGACCCTTGCCGTAGCTGTCGTGGTAATACGCCGCCGACAGGCCTTTTTCGAACACGCGCAGACCGAGTTCGGCGTCTTCACAGATGCACCAGTCAGCCCAGCCCAACTCCTCCAGAACCGAGCGGCGAGTCATGGTCATGGTGCCGTGCTGGATGATCGCGTCGCGGTCGTTACGGGTGACCATGCCGATGTGGAAGAAGCCTTTGTATTCCGCGTAGCAGAGCTTCTTGAAGGTGCTTTCGTTCTGGTCGCGATAATCCTGCGGCGACTGCACCACGGCGATTTTCGGGTCGGCAAAGTGCGGCACCATGTGCTTGAGCCAGTTCGGCGACACGCAGTAGTCCGAGTCGATGACCGCGATCACTTCGGCATCCTTGGCGGTGTGCGGAAGCAGATAATTCAGCGCGCCACCCTTGAAGCCCGCCAGTGGCGAAACATGGAAGAACTTGAAGCGCGGGCCGAGGGTTTCGCAGTAGTCGCGCACCGGTTCCCAGACTGCCGGGTCCTTGGTGTTGTTGTCGATGATCAGGACTTCATAGTCCGGGTAATCAAGGGCGGCCAAGGCGTCGAGGGTCTGTTTGACCATCTCCGGCGGCTCGTTGTAGCACGGCACATGGATCGACACTTTCGGGCGGTAGTCCGAGTCACCCACCACCGGCAGGAATTCGCGTCGACGTTTGTGAATCCACACCGCCTCGGCCAGTTCATGGGCCTCGGTGAGTAACACGATGAACACCCCGAACGCACCGAGCGCCAGCAGGAAACCCACCGTCAGACTGAACCACGTGCTGTATTGCAGGCTGTAGTCGTAACCGATCCACACCAGCACCGACCCACACAGGAAGGCGATAAAGGTCAGGAACACGCGTCCACGCTGGCGCAGCGCCGAGCCGTCGATCATCAGTAGCGTCAGCGACAACAGCGCCAACACCACCGAGCCGACCGCCAGCACGCGCCATTGCGGGATTGCCACAACCGGGCCTTCGAAATTGAATTTCTGCTGACGCGCGGCGTTGAACACGCCCCAGTAGGCGCCGACCGAACCTTCGTCGCTGGCCTTCCACGGCTGGTCGAACGCTTCGATCACGAAGTAGTTGAAGCCCTGGCGGTTGAGCTTGTTGACCAGCGTGCGCAGGTAAATCGCCTGATCCGCCGGCGACGCATCGGCGCCACCGCGCATGCGGCCGTTGCTTGGCCAGCCGATTTCAGACAGCAGCAGCGGTTTTTTCGGGAACATCTTTTTCAGGTCGCGGGCACGGTCGAAGACGAACTGACCAGCCTTGTCGACCGGGACGAATTCCCAGTACGGCAGAACGTGAGCGGCGATGAGGTCAACGTGCTTGGCCAGTTCCGGGTGTTCTTCCCAGACGTGCCACTGTTCGGACGTGGTGACTGGCACTTTTACGGCAGCACGAACCCGGTCGAGCAACACGCTGAGTTGTTCAGCGGTGATTTCCTTACGGAAGATCGCCTCGTTACCGACCACCACGCGAACCACACTGCGCGACGTGTTGGCGAGTTCGATGGCACGGGTGATTTCCCGTTCGTTGCGCTCCTGATCCGGGCTGATCCAGATCCCCAAGGTCACGCGCAGACCGAACTCTTCGGCCAGTTTCGGGATGTCTTGCAGGGAGCCGTCGACCGAGTAGATACGGATGTTATCCGTCAACTTGCTCATGATCTCGAGGTCGCGGCGCATCTCGTCGTCAGACGGATACTGCTCCTTCTGTGGGTACTGTCCCTGCTGGAACGGCGAATAAGAGAAACCGGAGATCTGTTCCGGCCAATTGGGCGCGGAGACCGGGCGATTGATCAGCGCCCAGAAACCAGTGAACAGGGCGGCGATTGCCAGAACCACCACCAGGTTGAGACCAAATTTACGCGATGACATAGCTGTTTCGGGTTCCAAAGGCTGTGGAACGAAGGATCGGTAGGCTGTACCCCACAGGGGCGCGCATCCTACACCGACAGTTCGCCGGTCGTACATCAGACAGGGAAATGGCTCACATTGGGCAAGCCTCTTTGACTTAAGTTCTTACACTTGTCGCTTGAAGCTAAAACTTGTCGCTGCGAAGCCCTATAATGCGCGCCGGTTTTTGGGGTAATGGTTATGAGTACAGAAGATCCGCGGTTTGCAGGCATCGCCCGTTTGTATGGCATCGAAGGCATGGAGCGCTTGCGCGCGGCTCATGTGGCGATCGTCGGCGTCGGTGGCGTCGGTTCCTGGGCGGCGGAAGCCATTGCTCGTTGTGGCGTCGGCGAGATTTCGCTGTTCGACCTCGACGACGTCTGTGTCAGCAACGCCAACCGCCAGTTGCACGCACTGGACAGCACCGTCGGCAAACCCAAGGTCGAGGTGATGGCCGAGCGTCTGCGCGGGATCAACCCCGATTGCACGGTGCACGCCGTGGCGGATTTCGTCACCCGCGAGACCATGGCCGAATACATCACGCCGAACATCGACTGCGTGATCGACTGCATCGATGCGGTCAATGCCAAAGCCGCGCTGATCGCCTGGTGCAAGCGCCGCAAGATTCAGATCATCACCACCGGTGGCGCTGGCGGGCAGATTGATCCGACGTTGATCCAGGTCTGCGATCTCAACCGCACGTTCAACGATCCGCTGGCCTCGAAAGTGCGCTCGACGTTGCGCCGCGATTACGGCTTCTCGCGCACCGTGACCCGGCATTACAGCGTGCCGTGCGTGTTCTCCACCGAGCAACTGCGCTACCCGAAACCGGATGGCAGCATTTGTTTGCAGAAGAGTTTTGTCGGCGACGGCGTGAAGCTGGACTGCGCGGGCGGGTTTGGCGCGGTGATGATGGTGACGGCGACGTTCGGCATGGTCGCGGCGACCAAGGCTGTGGATAAGATTGTGGCGGGTGTGCGCCGGCCGGCAGAGCGGGTCAAATCCGACGTTTAAATGTTGAAGCTGATGGCCTCATCGCTGGCAAGCCAGCTCCCATAGTGATCTTCAGTGAATACAAATTCGGTATTGCACCAGTTCCCACAGTGATCTTCAGTGAATACAGATTCTGTATTGCACCAAATCCAATGTGGGAGCTGGCTTGCCAGCGATAGCGATTAACCTGCCAACTCATTCATCCGCTGTAGCACAGCATTCAGGCCATTACTGCGCGACGGCGACAACTGGCGCGACAGCCCCAACTGACTGAACCAGTCCGGCAAATCCACCTGCTGCAATTGGGCGGCGGACAAACCGTTGACCCGTGCCAGCAACAACGCCACCAATCCTCTAATCATCCGCGCATCGCTGCTCGCTGCGAACTGCCAGTGGCCATCCTGTAACGCGCCGACCAGCCACACCTGGCTTTCACAGCCATGCACCCGGTTGGCGTCGCACTTGTCTGCGTCACTCAGCGGCGGCAAACGATCGCCAAACTGCATCAATAACCGCGCCCGCTGTTCCCAGCCGGCAGCATTCTGAAAGGTTTGCAGCGCCTCGGCGGCTGCGACCGGCAAACTCATCGCAACAACTCCAGCGCCTGATCCAGCGCTTCAAAGAACCGTTCCAGATCCTCCGAATCGTTGTACAGCGCCAGCGACACCCGAATCGCCCCCGCCAACTCGAAGCTTTTGAGCAGTGGCATCGCGCAGTGATGACCCGCGCGCACGGCAATGCCTTGCTCCGTCAGCAAATGCGCCAGATCAGCGTTGTGCACGCCTTCAACAACAAAACTGGCCAGCGCCAATTGCGGCTTGCCCAAGAGACGAATGCCGTTACGCGCCGCAAGACCACGCAACAAATAGTCATGCAGTGCCGATTCGTGAGCCGACACCGCGTCCTGATCCAGCCCGGCCAGATAGTCGAGGGTCGCACCGAGGCCGATCACGCTGGCAATCGGCGGCGTGCCCGCCTCGAAACCCAGCGGAGCAGGGCGGAAACGTGCGTCGTGGTAGTTGGCTTCCAGCACCATTTCGCCGCCGAACTGCCACGGTTTCAGCAGTTCAAGCGCAGTGTTGCGTCCGAACAGCGCGCCGAGACCATCGGGGCCATAGAGTTTGTGGCTGGAAAATACGTAGAAGTCGCAACCCAGTGCCTGCACGTCATGCCGACCGTGGACCACACCTTGCGCGCCATCGACCACGGTCAGGGCGTTGTGCGCCTTGGCCATGCCCAGCAGCGCCGGCAACGGTTGCCAGGCACCGAGCACGTTGGATAACTGGCTGACCGCCAGTAGACGCGTGCGCGGGCCGATAAGGTGCACTGCAGCGGCGAGGTCAATCAAACCGTCGGCATCCAGTGGCAGGATCACCAGTTTCAGTTGGCGACGTTGTGCCAGTTGCTGCCACGGCAGCAGGTTGGCGTGATGCTCCAGGGCGCTGATGACAATTTCATCGCCCGGCTGAAAAAGATGTTCCAGGCCATAAGCCAGGAGATTCAGCGCGCTGGTGGCGCCGTGGGTAAAGATGATCTGCCCGCTGTCGCCGGCGTTCAGCCATTGCGCAACTTTCAGCCGACTGTCTTCGAACGCCTGCGTGGCGTGGGCGCCGGGCAGGTGCTGCGCGCGATGCACATTGGCCGCGCCGTTGGCGTAGTAATGCGTCAGCGCGTCGAGCAGGGCTTGAGGCTTTTGTGTGGTGGCGGCGTTGTCCAGATAGGTCTGGTCTTGCCGTTGCAGGGCGGCGATGGCCGGGAAATCGGCGCGCCAGGGAGAAGGAATCATCATGGGTTATACGCCTGACCCTGTGGGAGCTAGTCGAATCGTCGCTCCCACAGGTGATCAATGTGCTGCTTAGTTGTGAGCGTGCAGCGCTTCGTTCAGTTCGATGGCCGACTTGTGGGTTTTGCACTCCACGGCACCGGTTTCCGAATTGCGGCGGAACAGCAGGTCGGTCTGGCCGGCCAGTTCACGCGCCTTCACAACCTTGACCAAATTGTTGTGCTCGTCCAGCAGCGCCACTTTTGTACCAGCGGTCACATACAGGCCCGACTCAACGGTGTTGCGGTCGCCCAGCGGAATACCGATACCGGCGTTGGCGCCGATCAGGCAGCCTTCGCCGACCTTGATCACGATGTTGCCGCCGCCCGACAGGGTGCCCATGGTCGAGCAACCGCCGCCCAGGTCCGAACCCTTGCCG
The DNA here is from genome assembly GCF_044760045.1 of Pseudomonas sp. NPDC098747. NCBI lineage: Bacteria > Pseudomonadati > Pseudomonadota > Gammaproteobacteria > Pseudomonadales > Pseudomonadaceae > Pseudomonas > Pseudomonas sp. NPDC098747. The sequence goes on from NZ_JBIWAL010000048.1 coordinate 35,927, forward strand.
ACGAAGACGCCAGCCGACACACGACCTTCGATCATGCCCGGGCCTTCGGTGCCGGCGTTGAAGTTGATGAAACCCTCGTGCATCACGGTGGTGCCTTCGCCCACGTAAGCGCCCAGACGCAGACGCGCGGCGTCAGCGATACGCACGCCGGCCGGCACTACGTAGTCGGTCATTTTCGGGAACTTGTCCACCGAGAACACTTCCAGCAGCTCGCCACGCAGACGCGCTTCAAGTTGCATTTCGGCCAGCTCGCCGAGATCGATTGCGCCCAGGCTGGTCCACGCTACGTTCGGCAGCAGCGGGAAGATCCCGGCCAGGCTTACGCCGTGCGGCTTGACCAGACGGTGCGACAGCAGGTGCAGCTTCAGGTACGCCTCAGGCGTGGAAGTCAGTTGCGCATCTTCGGCCAGCAAAGTGGCGACCAGCGGCTTGTGGCTCTCGGCCAGACGGGTCAGCAGTTTGCCTTGAACGGCATCGATGCCTTTAACCGCTTCAGCCAATTGTGCCGCTTGTGCGGTGGTAAAGGCGATGGCCTGGTTGCCTTCGGTGTAACCGAGGATCGGCGCAACAGCGGCGACCAGTTCGGCCGAAGGGTTGAGCAGTGGCTGCGCGTAAAACACTTCGAGCCAAGCGCCTTGACGGTTTTGCGTGCCGACACCGAAGGCAATGCTGAACAGAGAGTTGGACATGTGAATACCTCTACAAAGAGTGACGGGCTGCTTACTTCAGAGCGGCCGCGTAAATATCTGGCTTGTAGCCAATCAGGGTTCGGTCACCGAGATCGAGCACCGGGCGCTTGATCATCGAGGGTTGAGCGAGCATCAGGTCGATGGCTTTTGCTTGGTCGAGATCGGCTTTACGTTCGTCGTCGAGTTTGCGAAAAGTCGTGCCTGCGCGGTTCAACACCGTTTGCCAGCCGTGCTCGTCACACCATTGGGTCAGGTGTTCACGGTCGATACCGGCGGTTTTGTAATCATGAAAATCGTAGCTGACAGCGTGTTCATCGAGCCAGGTGCGCGCCTTTTTCATGGTGTCGCAGGCTTTGATGCCGAAAAGGTGCAACGTTTTGCTTGAAACGGTCAAGGAATTGCCCCCTTTACAGGTGCTGGAAAAAAATGGTTTCGGATTATGCCATGACCCTTCGGTTAAAGCGCAAAACCTGTGGGAGCGAGCTTGCTCGCGAATAGGCCGGGTCAGTCGACATCATTGTTGAACGACCAGACGCATTCGCGAGCAAGCTCGCTCCCACAGGAGGTCAGGGACATTCAAGACTGCGTGCGACATAGGTGCAACGGTCAGGCGCAGCCTAAACAGCTAATATGGCAGTTCAACGCTGTCGATTGTCTGAGATTTCCGTTTTATGCAAACCGCCTACACTGTCCTGATCTTGCTGATGCTGGTCAGCGTGTCGCGTCTGGTCGGACGGGTAATCCCGCTGCCGCTGCCTCTTGTGCAAATCGCCGCTGGCGCCCTGCTGGCTTGGCCGACCCTCGGTCTGCACGTGGCGCTGGATCCCGAACTGTTTCTGTTTCTGTTCCTGCCGCCGCTGCTGTTTTCCGATGGCTGGCGCATGCCCAAGCGTGAGCTGTGGCGCCTGCGCGGGCCGATCCTGACACTGGCTGTCGGGCTGGTGCTGTTTACAGTGGTCGGCGCCGGGTACTTCATTCATTGGTTGTTGCCGGCGATTCCACTGCCGGTGGCTTTCGCGCTGGCGGCGGTGCTGTCGCCAACGGACGCCGTGGCCGTTTCAGCCATTTCGCAAAATCGCCTGCCAACGCCGTTGATGCACATGCTGCAAGGCGAAGCGCTGATGAACGATGCGTCGGGTCTGGTGACGTTCAAATTCGCCTTGGCCGCTGCGGTGACGGGCGTGTTCTCGCTGGCCAACGCCAGTGTGACATTCGTGTTGGTAGCGCTCGGCGGTTTGGCCATCGGTGTTGCGTTGAGCTGGCTGGTCGGGCGTTTGCGGTCGTGGATGATCGCTCGCGGATGGGATGATCCGGCGACCCACGTCGTCTTCATGTTGTTGCTGCCGTTTGCGGCTTATGTGTTGGCCGAACGCCTTGGAGCCTCGGGCATTCTCTCGGCAGTGGCGGCGGGGATGATGCAGAGCTGGCTCGATCTGCTGCCGCGCCAGACCAGCACGCGATTGCTCAATCGCAGCGTTTGGTCGCTGCTGGAGTTCGCCTTCAACGGCTTGATTTTCCTCCTGCTCGGTCTGCAATTGCCGGACATCATCAAAGCGGTGGTCAGCCATGAGCCAACGCTGTGGCCGACGCTGTTTTATCGCTGTCTTGATGTGTTGGCGATTTTCCTCGCGCTGGTGCTGCTGCGGTTCATCTGGGTGCAGAGCATCTGGCGCTTGTCGGTGTTGTTGCGGCGTTTGCGCGGTAAAGGTGCTCTGACGCAAGTGCCGACCGCGCGATCCTGCTGGCTACTGACCGTCGGCGGCGTGCGCGGCGCAGTGACACTGGCGGGTGTGATGTCTGTGCCGATGTTGATGGGGGCGGACGCGTTTCCCGAGCGTGACCTGCTGATCTTCATTGCTGCCGGGGTGATTCTGTTGTCGTTGGTGTCAGCGTGCATCGCCTTGCCGCTGTTGCTGCGCGGCATCGAAAAAAGCCCTGACGACAAGCGTCGTCAGGAAGTTCGCGATGCCTGGCGCAAGACTGCCGAGGCCGCGATTCATGCGCTCGAAACCGAAGAGGCCAACCCGCAGGACGCCGCGCAAGCTGCGCTAGCGGCAGAACTGAAGGCGCGGATCATGTCCGAATACCGCCATCAACTGGACGTGTTCAACGATTCGGCGGAAGCCCAGGCGCTGGCGTTCCAGATGGATCTATTGGAACGCCGCTTGCGCCTCAAAGCGCTGCGGGCGCAGCGCCTTGAACTGTACAACCTGAGCCGTCTGCACCAGATCGGCGACGACGTACTCAGGGAAGTATTGGCGGATCTGGATCTGAGCGAAGCGAACCTCGGACAAGTCAGATAGGCGACTGCCCATAGTTGAGGGCAGGGTAAGTTTTTCTGGCAAACGTTTTGTCCCCAGCACTGAGCGTCAAGTTGAGGCCAACCGCCTGATCGCCATAGATCAGGTCGGTGGTTGGGTAGTGCATGATGGAGTCTTTGTCGTAATCGCCAAAGACGGCAGCATGCGGCAATTCAAGATCGAAAAGGTTGCTGTCTACGTCCTCCCTTTTCCAGCCATGGTGCTTAGCCAAATAGTCATAGGCCGCCTCCTTGTTCCAGGGGATGTTAGCCTGCGGATGCAAATGGGCATGATGGAAGCCCAAGGCATGGCCAAATTCGTGCTGGACCGTCTGGTCGAAATTCAGAGCGTCCGGGGCGAGGCCCAGAACCATTGTTGGTACGTCCACATCCTCTCTCAATGCGTCTGTCCCTATAAACGAGTAACTGTCCGTGCCTTGCAGGGCGATCCGGATCGCCCCAGGAGTGTTCTCAACCAATTCAAAGGCGAGACTGACGAAGGGTTCCCACTGCCGGATGCCTCGTTCGATTCGGTATTTCAGGACGTCAGGCAAATCCTGCATGAAAGAGAACGTGATAGTGCTGGCATTCTCCCAGAACTTGGTTGTGTAACCGACTGAGCGTTTTCGACGCGCTCCTGACATACGTTTACTGTCGTCCGCGAAGTGCTCGGAGTTACCCTTCGGTTGGGCCGTTCTTACGAAGTTGTAGTTGTGCATGCTCAATATCCTTATTGATTGTAAATACTCTTCTTCGATCCAGTGGACGTCGGAGATAAGCCGGCATTGAGCATAATGGGGTTTTGATTTATCGGGTTTTTTCGGTTGTAACTTTATGCACTGCAAATCCCGAGCGTTGTTCGGTCCAAGGCGTGGAGAGGGTGCATTCAGCCGCTCTTGAGTGACCTGAAGTGTCAGCAGGAACATTCCAGTGAAAGAGGAAAGTGTTTCCGGTTAACGTTACTTTGGAGTGGCCAAAGTCACGGGTGCAAGTTAGATCGAGCAAGGATGATAAGTAGGTGCGCACGTTGGAAATGCTGATTGCACTTCGGTTAATGCCCGCACCGGATTGCCCGGTGCGGGCGACTGATTACTGTTGGCGATTAATGAACGCGCGGATCCGCTGTGCCGCCTCAACGCATTCGGCAAGTGGTGCAACCAGCGCCATCCGTACCCGGCCAGCACCCGGATTGACGCCATCCACTTCGCGGGACAAATACGAACCTGGCACCACGGTCACGTGTTCTTCGGCAAACAGGTCCCGGCAAAATGCCGCATCGTCACCTTTCACGTTTGGCCACAAATAAAAGCTGCCATCGGGACGCTGCACGTCCATTACCGGGCTGAGGATTTCCAGCACCGCGTCGAACTTCTCGCGGTACAAGGCGCGGTTGGCGCGTACATGCTCTTCGTCATTCCATGCGGCAACGCTGGCCAGTTGGGTCTGAACCGGCATCGCGCAGCCGTGATAGGTGCGATACAGCAGGAACCCTTTGAGGATCTCGGCATCGCCGGCGACGAAGCCGGAACGCAAACCGGGCAGGTTCGAGCGCTTGGACAGGCTATGGAACACCACGCAGCGTTTGAAATCCTTGCGGCCCAGTTCGACGCACGCGCTGAGCAGTCCCGGCGGCGGTGTTTGCTCGTCGAAGTACAGCTCGCTGTAGCACTCGTCGGCGGCGATCACGAAGTCGTGTTCATCTGCCAAGGCAATCAGTTTTTTCAGGGTATCGACCGGAATCAGCGCGCCGGTCGGGTTGCCTGGCGAGCACAGGAACAGGATCTGGCAGCGCTTCCAGATGTCCGCTGAAACAGCGTCGAAATCCGGATTGAAGCCGTTATCGTCCAGGCAGGGCAGGTAGTGCGGCTTGGCGCCGGCCAGGAACGCCGCACCTTCGTAGATCTGATAGAACGGGTTCGGGCTGACCACCAGTGCATCGTCGCCACGGTTAACCACGGTTTGGGTGAAAGCGAACAGCGCTTCACGGGTGCCATTGACCGGTAGCACGTTACGAACCGGATCGATCCAACCGCTCGGCACGCCGAAGCGGCGTTCGCACCAACCTGCGATGGCTTCGCGCAGGGCCGGGATGCCGAGTGTGGTCGGATACACCGCCATCTGATCCAGATTGTTTGCCAGCGCCTCGGCGACGAAGCTTGGCGAACGGTGTTTCGGCTCACCGATGGACAGCGCAATCGGGCGCTTGTCCGGGTTCGGGGTCACGGTGCCGAGCAGTGCGCGGAGCTTCTCGAACGGGTAGGGCTGGAGCTGGTTCAGAGCGTTGTTCATCGGTGCGGGGTCTCGTGCAAAGCGGTTAAATCAGGTCGCGCATTCAAATACTGATACGCGAAAGATTGATATCGGGTTCATGGTTGACGCTCAACTGCTCGACAATCGCATCCTGCAAACGGCTGCACAGCAGCGGATCGGACAAAGGCTGGTTTTTCGCGTCAGTGATGAAGAACACGTCCTCCACTCGTTCGCCCAGCGTTGCAATCTTGGCGTTTTGCAGCGACAGGTCGAACTCCAGAAAGATTCCGCCGATCCGCGCCAGCAGGCCCGGTCGGTCCGGTGCGGTCAATTCCAGTACGGTGACCGGGCGTTGCGCGTCGTTGTGGATCGTGACCTGCGGCGCAAACGCGAAATGCTTGAGCTGGCGCGGCACTCTGCGCTGAATGATCGTCGGGTAGTCGTCCGGATTGCGCAGGGCGTCGGTCAAACCGTCGCGGATCTGCTTGATCCGCGCAGGGTTGTCGCCGATGGACTCGCCATCGTTGTCGAGCACGATGTAGGTGTCGAGGGTGAACTGGCTGCTCGACGTGATAACCCGGGCGTCGTGAATGTTCAGGTTGAGCTGATCCATGGCCGCCACGGTCACCGCGAAGAAGTCGTGCTGATCCGGCGCATAAATGAAGATCTGCGTGCCGCCCTCGAACTCGCGCTGGGTGGTTTCCTTGATCAACACCAGCGGCCCGCCATCGACGGGTTGCTGGAGGATCGCATCGCTGTGCCAGGCCACGTCGCCGGCGGTGTGGCGCAGGAAATAGTCGTCGCCCAGTTGCGCCCACAATTGTTCGACGTCGTCCGGGTCGGTGCCGCCGCGTACGAGGATGTCGAGAGCTGCGCTTTGGGTCTGGCGGATCTGCTCTTCGCGATCCACTGGGTTCTCCAGGCCGCGCCGCAAGGCGCGTTTGGTCTCGGTGTAGAGCTGGCGCAACAGGCTGGCGCGCCAGGAGTTCCACAGCGTCGGGTTGGTCGCGTTGATGTCGGCCACGGTCAGCACGTACAGATAGTCGAGACGGGTTTCATCGCCGACGGCCTGCGCGAAATCGTGGATCACCTGCGGGTCGGACAAGTCCTTGCGCTGGGCGGTGGTCGACATCACCAGGTGGTTCTGCACCAGCCAGACAATCAGGCGGCTATCCCACACCGGCAACTGATGGCGCTGGCAGAACGCCTCGGCATCGATCGCGCCGATCTCCGAGTGATCGCCATGCCGGCCCTTACCGATGTCGTGATACAGGCCGGCAAGATAAATCAGCTCGGGTTTCGGCAGCTTGGCCATGAGCTTGCTGGCCAGCGGGAATTTTTCCGACACCTGGGTGTACTGCAACTTACGCAGGTGTTTGATCAGGTTCAGCGTGTGTGCATCGACCGTATAGATGTGGAACAGGTCGTGCTGCATCTGCCCGACGATAAAACCGAACTCCGGCAGGTAGCGCCCGAGAATGCCGTAGCGGTTCATCCGTCGCAGATTGCGATGGATGCCAATCTTGCATTTGAACAGCTCGATAAACAGGCTGGTGTTGCGGATGTCGTTGCGGAAATCGTCGTCGATCAGGTGACGATGCTCGCGCAGCAGACGGATGGTGTCGGCGCGCACGCCTTTGATTTCCGGCTGCTGGGCCATCAGCACGAATATCTCGAGCATGGCGAATGGGGTGCGGCGGAACACATTGTCGTTGCGCGCTTCGATGTAGCCGTCATGTAGCTGGAAGCGCGAGTTGATTGGCTGCGGCGGCGCTTCGTCTTCCGGCGCGAGGATGACTTCCTCGAAGTGCTGGATGATCAGGTCGCTAAGCTGGGCGATGCTCATGACCACCCGGTAATACTGCTGCATGAAGTTTTCGATGCTGTGCTTGGCATCATCGCCTTCGAAACCCAGCAACGTCGCAATCGAACGCTGATGATCGAACAGCAGGCGGTCTTCGGACCGACCGGCCAGCATGTGCAGGGCGTAGCGCACTTTCCAGAGGAATTCCTGGGAGGAGGCGAGCAATGCATTTTCGCTTTCCACCAAAAAGCCTTCGCCGGCGAGGGCACGCAAATTCAGCGTGCCGTACTGACGACGGGCAACCCACAGAATCGTCTGAATATCCCGCAGACCGCCGGGCGAGCCTTTGACGTTGGGTTCCAGGTTGTATTCGGTGTCGTTGTACTTGTGGTGGCGCGCCTTCTGCTCGGTGCGTTTGGCCAGGAAAAACTCCTTGGCCGGCCACATGTGCGCGGTACTGGTGACGTCGAGCATGCGTTGGCGTAAACGCTCGGGACCGCTGATAGTGCGGCTCTCCATGAGGTTGGTGACCACGGTCAGGTCGGCGCGCGCCTCTTCGGCGCACTCATCCACCGAGCGAACGCTCTGACCGACTTCCAGGCCGATGTCCCACAGCAACGTGAGAAAACGCTCGATGGAATCGCGGAAAACTTCGTGATCGGCGCTGTCCAGCAGGATCAGCAAATCGATATCCGAATAGGGGTGCAATTCCCCCCGGCCGTAGCCGCCGACCGCGACCAGCGCGATGTCCGCGTCTTCGCTCCAGTTGAACTGCTCCCAAGCCTTTTGCAGGATGTTGTCGACGAACCAGGCACGGTCTTCGATCAGCCGACGAATATCACGACCGCTGCGAAAACGTGCGTCGAGCACCTCGCGAGCCTGGCGAATCGCCTTCTTGAATGCAGCGATGGGGCTCGCTTTCAGGGCCAGTTCCGCCTGGAACTGGCCACGGTCGAAGAGTTCGGGATCCACCTGCGGCATCGATTGGCTTTCCTTCTATAAGGCTGGGAGCGTTTGTGGATCAGGCCGAGATGCGTGGAATGGTGTCATCGGCACGCAGGGTGAAGATCTCGTAGCCGGTGTCGGTGACCAGCAGGGTGTGTTCCCATTGGGCCGAGAGCTTGCGGTCCTTGGTGATCGCGGTCCAGCCATCGCCCAAAACTTTGGTGTCGGCCTTGCCCTGGTTGATCATCGGCTCGATGGTGAAGGTCATGCCGGCCTTCAACTCCATACCCGTGCCAGCGCGGCCGTAGTGCAGGATCTGCGGTTCTTCGTGGAACACCTTGCCGATGCCGTGGCCACAGAATTCGCGAACCACCGAGAAACCATTCTTTTCGGCGTGTTTCTGAATGACTTCGCCGATGTCACCGAGGCGGCAGCCAGGCTTGACGATCTCGATCGCCTTGTACATGCATTCCTGGGTGATCTGCGACAGGCGCTCGGCCCAGACTGGTACTTCGCCGACGTGGAACATACGGCTGGTATCGCCGTGGTAACCGTCTTTGATCACGGTGACGTCAATGTTCAGGGTGTCGCCGTTTTTCAGCGGTTTGTCATTCGGGATGCCGTGGCAGACCACATGGTTGATCGAGGTGCAGATCGACTTCGGGTAGCCCTTGTAGTTGAGCGGGGCAGGGATGGCCTGCTGCACGTCGACAATATAGTCGTGGCAAATCTGGTTCAGTTGATCGGTGGTAATGCCCGGTTTGACGTGTTCGGCAATCATTTCCAGCACATCGGCGGCCAGTTTGCCGGCGACACGCATGCCAGCGATGTCCTCGGGAGTTTTGAGGTTGACGGTCATACAGGCTCTCTTTGCGCTCGGCGGCGCTTGCTGATACGGATCGGGTGGCAGGTGTGCGTTTTGCGACCCTGAAAAACGCGATTCTAACAGACGAAAGGAGCAAATCCGCGTCTGCGTGTATCGCTTCTGTCTATACAATGGTGCCCGCGGCGCCGATTCCAAGGGGGCTGCGCCCATGTCCTTGGTGCGATTGCAGATTTCAGGTTCCGTTTCTGCCCTCCCTGTGATATAAAATGCGCCGCTTTCCGGGGATACCCCGAAAGGCTTAAATCCACACACGTGTCGACACGATGACCTGGGTGCTTTTGGCTTTATGCCACTGGTTGGTCATTGGGATACGTGGAGGCCAAACCCGACTTATTAAGGAACTATCATGTCCCAAGTCAATATGCGCGATATGCTGAAGGCCGGTGTGCACTTCGGTCACCAAACCCGTTACTGGAACCCGAAAATGGGTAAATACATTTTCGGCGCGCGTAACAAGATTCACATCATCAACCTTGAAAAAACCCTGCCAATGTTCAACGAAGCTCTGACTTTCGGAG